>JAZRVS010000196.1:0-2437 GCA_045599365.1 Bacteroidales bacterium | reverse complement strand
ATTTCGGTTGCAAAGGTAAAAAATAGGTGTGCCTAATGTAGGCACACCTCTGGAAAATTTGCATTAATGCAAAAATTTTATGGTTCAAGTCAAGTAACTACGATATGCGCTCGCATTCGAGATAAGATTCGCTTACCCAATTAGTTCTATCACTGAAATCCTCACAATACTTGTTTTCAAACAATTTAATGATTTTTCTTGAGGCGCTAGAAGATGATAATGGATTAGATGACGATGGTGAGTACATCTCTACAAACATTTTTCTCTCTAACGGCAAACCCGAAATATTTGGGTTTCGTTTAACAGTAATTTTCCAAAGTGCCATAATAATTTTTTTTAAGTTATTGTTTATTAGTGAATTTCTTTCCATCTTCTGATTTGAGAAAATCTCGAAAATTTTCCATGCTGATATCGTAATACAAATTTTGCTTGCAAGGTTTTGATGGATGCTCAACATACAATATGACTACATTCTTCTCGGCTGAATATTGAAGATTCTTATAATACTTTCCGTCATAACCATATCCTCTCAGGGTCTCTTTGCCAAACAAGTTGATGATGAAGTTATATTGTTCACTGCCGCAGCAGACAATGATGTTTGGATTGAGTATTTCAAGTTCTTTTGAAATAAAATCCTTGTCACGTAGCATGCATGTTCTCAATATTTTATTATTGATTCTAGTGCAACCTGGTTCTTTTTTGCCTTCTACAAATGCAAATGGAGCGGTATTAAAATGGGCTTTAACTTTTTCCTCGTTCAGCTCTCCATACCAAACTTGGAGATATTCATTGGTTGTTATATGTGAAAGTCCGTAAAATAGGTTCGCAATATTATGAGTGAATCTTTGTTTTATATTTGCAGTGTCTTCGTTTGTCGTAATCCAGTCACGAGAATCTTCTGACCATTTGCCATTTTCTTGATTTTGATCTTTCAAAAGAAACAAAATGCGTCTTGAGGAATTGATCCACTCATTTTCTAAGACGGAATCGGTTTTACCAATTTTGCGCATAAGGCCATCTTTGACAAAGAACTCCAGATTTTGTTCTTTCTGCCATTTTTCGAACAGTTTGTCTAATTGTGCATTTATACTTTCCATAATATCTATATGATTTGTTAATGTTATCAGTTATCTATTTTGTTGATTGATATCGTGAATTTATGTATGGATATAAAAAAAGCGTGGAACTTACATTATTGTCAGTTCCACGATCTGAGGCCTTCGCATTGCCTTACTACTTAAAACTGACAACACGAAGTCCACGCTGATATACAACCATCTGACTACACCTAAGTAATATATACGGTAGGCATAGCAAGATGCGATTATACATCTCGGAGACATTCAATGTTGCAAAGTTCTAAAGTAGTAATCTAAAAGTTGCGAAGTTTCAGACCAATAGAACTAAGCGTTGAATGAACGCCTTTAATATGTGAATGCAGGACCTTTCGTCCTGCGGTCGGAATCGTCATTCCGGTCTTCCATTCCTTTGGATATGGAGTTTTATGGTTTCCATTCCGCTGATACAGCAAATAAATTTTGCGAGGAATGGTTTTTTCCACGCCGCAAAGGTACAATATTTATTTGACATTGGCTGCTGTTTGTGGAAATATTTTTGATTTTTTTAGTTCAAGACAATTTTAGCGTAATTTTGTGTCATTATTCACGCGTATAATGGCGTGAAAAACAAAAACTTATACCATGTCCCATATCAGAAGCGACTTTTCGGAGTGTTCTGCGCTATTTTGCAATTTGCATTTATGGCTTCAGACATCCAATAGGAATCACATAAACGCCATCTGTTTGGCGGACTCCAGCATTTTTACCGACAGCGGTAAGTACCATCAGGAAGGATGGTGCTTTCATTTTTGTGGTGTCTATCTTAGACGCAAGTTCCTTTAGGGTTGCAATGCCTTTCTCAATATGGTCTGTGCCTCCTAATTTAATTTCAATCAAACCATAGGTGCCGTCGTTTCGATGTAGAACGGCATCACATTCCAAGCCGGTCGAATCGCGGTAGTGATATATTTCGCCATCCAAGGCATCTGCATATACTCGCAAATCGCGAATAGCCATTGCCTCAAAGAAAAATCCAAAGGAGCGCAGGTCATTTATCAGATTGTTTGGACTTACTGCCAGTGCTGATGTGGCGATACTAGGATTACAAGAAAAAAGTGATTCGTGCAAGTTTTTCGGAAACTTTTTGATTTTTTACTCGGAAACTTTTTGGGGATTTACTCGGAAACTTTTGGAGGTTTGTTGCGGGGACGGTGAAAAATTGTTGGATTTGGAATGGGGGGAAGAGGGTATGCTGCAATTGGTTTTTGAGGATTTTTTGGATTTTTTGGAGGGTGTTGAGAGGGGAGGTTGTAAGTTGCTGATACTCAATCTATGGTTCGATGGAGGCTGCTTTGGGAGTGCTTTTGGGGGTATTGGGG
>JAZRVS010000195.1:0-61192 GCA_045599365.1 Bacteroidales bacterium | reverse complement strand
AATTGCCTCATGAATGATTCAAGAATACCTCTTTTGCCTCAGGTATAGAGATAAGTATGGAAAGGGATTGGTCAATATGGTCAATTAATGGTCAATTGCCTTATAAATGCTGAAGTAAAAATGTGTAAGCGGGCATTTAACGAAAATGTAATTGGGCGGTATGGTCTACCTGCCCACGCTACAAACAGAGCAGGTAAAAAGGTATTCCTTCCTCGCTCACTTAGGCATAAAAAACATGTTTGCATGTAATCTGGTTCGATTCAATTCGTGGTTAACTTGGAATTTTGTGAAATTTTGGCTGTATGCAATAGGAATTTTGTGAAAAACTTGTTGTAAAGAATTGGAATTTTGTGAAATTTCTTTCGCAAACTATTGGAATTTTGTGAAAAAGATATTTCTTTTGTTTTCAAAATGAGATAGTTATATGAAAAACTTGTTGAGACGTAAAATCGATGCCTTTCTTATTGATTGGAAACAACGAAAAGACCATTTGCCATTGATAGTAAAAGGGGCACGTCAAATTGGTAAAACTTTTTCAATAAGAAAGTTTGCCGAATCGTATAAATATTTGATTGAGATAAATTTTGTTACTGAGCCACAATATAAAACGATTTTTGAAAATGGTTTTGTTGTTGATGAGGTGCTCAAACAAATAACAATGATTGACCCAAAAAAGAAATTTGTGGCACGTGAGACGTTGTTGTTTTTTGATGAATTGCAAGCGTGTCCAAACTGTGCAACGAGTCTGAAATTCTTTCAGTTAGATGGTCGTTTTGATGTGATTTGTTCGGGCTCGTTGATGGGAATAAATTACAACGAAATAGAATCGAATAGTGTAGGTTACAAGGAAGAATACGAAATGCATTCGCTTGATTTTGAAGAATTTCTATGGGCAAAAGGGTATTCCGACGAACAGATAGAAGACTTGTATTTTCACATGAAAAATTTGCAGCCATTTACCCAATTGGAAATGGAAGTGATGCACAGTAATTTCAAAGATTATATGATTATTGGTGGTATGCCGGCAATTGTAAAGACTTTCATAGACGAGAAAAATTTTTCGGGTACACTAAAGAAACAGAAACAAATTCTTGTTGATTATGAAGAAGATATCACAAAATACGTCATTGGACTAGATAAAGCAAAAGTCAAAAATGTTTACAATAATATTTCTACTTTTTTGGCAAAAGAGAATAAGAAATTTCAAATATCGAAAATTGCAAAAAATGCTCGGAATCGTGATTATATCGGCGTAAACGATTGGTTGAAAGACGCGGGAATTGTGAATGTTTGTTATGGACTTGATATGCCGGAACTGCCTTTCCGTGGTAATTATAATGCAACCAATTACAAGTTGTATTTTGCTGATACAGGTTTATTGATAGCGTCGTTGGATGCAGAGTCGCAAGAAGATTTGCGAGCAAACAAAAATTTTAATACGTGTAAAGGTGCAATTTATGAGAATATTATTGCTGAGACATTGGTAAAATCAGGCTATCAGTTGTATTATTATAAAAACGAAAAATCAACAATAGAAATGGATTTCTTTGTGCGAGATGCAAATTCTGTCGTTCCCGTAGAGGTTAAGGCATCTGATAATGCAACAGCATCGCTCAATAATTTGATAGAAAAAGATTTGTATAAAGAAATTAAGTATGGAATAAAATTTTGTAACAAAAACATAGGTTTCAACGGAAAATTCTACACGTTCCCATATTTCCTAACATTTTTGTTGCATCGTTTTATGTTTGACAAAATTGCTCAAAAAGAATAGCAAAAACACTCTCTGCCATTCAACTCGGCTCTGCACTCATTGCATGTTTTTCTTTTGGTCTGAATAAAAATAACCGCATCTTTCAATAACGATTATTGATTTTGCTTTTGAGACCGAAAGGAGATTATTTTTTGCAACATTCTTTGGATTGGCAAATACATTGTCCGAAAAAGTCGCTAAACATTTTTTTTGCCTCGTTCCAGTTGTCTTGATTGATGCAATATTTTACCTTCGGGGGTAATATCTCGCCTTGTATCAAGCCAGCGTTTTTCAGTTCTGTAAGATGTTGCGAAGCAGTTGCCTTGGCAATGGGCAGTTGCTCGTGTATTTCTCCGAAAAAGCAGGTTTCCTGTTTGACTAAAAACTGCATTATTTCAATGCGTATAGGGTTGCCCAACGCTTTGGCATATCGTGCAAAACGTTGTTGTTGCTCGGTATAACTATTATTATCCATCAGTTTTTTTTTATAAAAATACTAAAACTCCAACAAGATTCATAACATTACAAACAATCTTATTTCAGTAAGACGTTGAAAATCCAACCGCTAAAAATGATGAATGCGGTAACTGTGCCGAAGAATATGCCGATGAGTTTCCAAGTCATCACTTTTTTCAGCATAGTAGCTTCAGGTAAAGAAAGTCCTACCACGGCCATCATAAAAGCGATGGATGTACCTAAGGCAACGCCTTTCTGCACAAAAACCTCAATTACGGGAACAATTCCGGCGGCGTTAGCGTACATGGGTACTGCCAGCACCACTGCCAACGGCACTTCCCACCAGTGTCCGCCCGACAGATGTTCCTCAAAGAAACCTTCCGGCACATAGCCGTGCAAAGTCGCGCCGATGGCAATTCCAATGATTACATAGAGCAGCACTCCCTTCACAATGCTCCACGACTCGCGCAGGATGTTGGGCAGACGTTTGATAAACGGAACCTTTTCCTGCTGCCAGTGTTCACTTTCGCTTTGGCTCTGTTGCTGAATCTGCAACACCCAGTCGCTCAGCAGATGTTCCAGATGGAAGCACCCCAAAACCATTCCTCCCAATGTACCGAGAAAGATGCCACTTATCACGTAAATGAGCGTGGTTTTTAGTCCGAAAGCACCGAGAAACATTGCCACTGCCACTTCGTTTACCAAAGGCGAGGTAATAAGGAACGAAAAGGTAACCCCCAACGGAATGCCACCTTTCACAAAACCGATGAATAGCGGCACCGACGAACAGGAGCAAAATGGTGTAATAGCACCAAACACTGAAGCCAGCAGGTATTGCATTCCAAAAAGTTTGTGTGTCTGCAGGAAATGCTTCAGCTTGTCGATGGGAAAGTAGGCGTTGATAACGCCCATGATGGCACTAATCAGGAACAGGAGTAGCAAAATCTTGATACTGTCATAGACGAAAAAGTTGAGTGCGGAGCCGATTTTTGTGTCGGCACTTAATCCGATAATGTTGTATATCAACCAATCTGCGAAATTTTGAATCATAATAATAAGTGGTTATTTTATAATCATTATATAGCAATAGTATATGCCAATTATTATAAATAATACGCCTACAACGATATTTAACCATTTTTGGATAAGGCTTATTTTGCCGTAGAACCGTCCTATGCTACCCGTACTAAAAGCCAATATCCAGGCGATGACCAATACGGGTAGTGCTGTGGCTATGGCAAATACAACAGGTAGTAACTCGCCCGCCGTAGTGGTGGCAGATAATGGGATAAGCATTCCAAAATAGAAAACGGCACTTGTAGGACAAAATGCCAAGGCGAACAGCAAACCCAGCAATAAAGCTCCCCATCCACCTTTTTTAGCCAGTCCTTCCCCTTTGCCTTTAAAACCAAACGAAGGAAGGTGTAGCCAATGCCCCCAAAGCATATAAAGTCCTATGACAACGAGCAATGGACCGATGAGGCGTTCACCATATTTAATAATGTTTTTTTGAACTCCAAAAAGACTTTCGCCACCTTTAAGAATAGCTAACAAAACCAATCCTAAAATGGTATATGCCAATATGCGTCCCAAGGTGTAGAGCAATCCTTTGGCAAAAATGCCATTTTGACTTTCAATGTCCTTGCCAATGAATCCGACTGCGGCAATGTTGGTTGCCAACGGGCAGGGACTTATGGCAGTCATTAGTCCGAGCAGGAATGCCGTAATGATGGGCATAGTAGTGCTATCCAATAAACCTTGAATTGTTTCCATCACTGTAGCATTTTATGAATTGTTTCGGTTAGTTTCTCATCGAAAACCTGCGGTTCGTTGCGGACATAGCTAAATGCGTCGTTGGTCAGATTGACAATGGTTTTGCCGTTATCAATAATGAGCGATGACCATGCCACTTCATATTTCTCGGCAAGTTTCTCATTTTCCATTTGGGATATGTCAACAATTTTCAATACTATTTTTCCATCTTTCATTTGTTGTTGAAATTTTGCATCCAGCACCTTACGTGTTTCGGATTCTATGGCAAGGCACGTTGGACATCGTTGTGCACCATGAAAGTAATACACCGTGATTGCCGATGAACCCGTTTGAGAAGGATTTGATTGCTTTGAAGAACTTCCTGCACATGCCAAAAAAGAGAAAACAGACATAAAGAATGCAATGACAACATACTTTTTCATAATAACCTCCTTCCCTTATTTACAATCGCAACCACGTGAGCATTCTCCGTGTGATGTAGAATTGCCGATTAACACCTCTTTTACCTGTTGAAGCGAAAGTTTTCCTTTGGCAACAACTTTTTCATCAATAACTATGGCAGGGAGTGTCATAATGTTGTAGGTCATTATCTTAGTAATGTCCTCTTCCTTTACGACTTGTGCGTCGATACCAAGTTCGCTAACAGCATGTTGCACTGTGGTGCAAAGTGCCTTACAGTTGGAACAGCCCGTTCCGAGAATTTTGATTTCCATTTGCAAAAAATTTTAGTTCTACAATAAATACATTATGTTCGTAAAAGAACGAACAAAAGTAGTGATTAATTTATTATGTTCGTAAAAATACGAACAGTTTTTTTTGAATATTTGTTCATTTCCCCAAAAATGATGTGAACGTTTATTTCTTTGCATATTGTGAAAATACAATTCAAACCGTCTAAATCAGTTCATTGTATGTTATCAAAAAGTTATTTTGATACCTTTGTTGTATGAATGAAAAATTAAATGATATTGATTTATGCTCTCTGATTGAAAAATCTTTGACGATATCATCAAGAGAAATACAAATCAATGAGTTGGAAGCTATACACAAGAAATTTTTAGCTGGTTTTCTGGACAAAAGGCAAATTGTATGGGTCCTTGTATAAAATGTCGTTGGATTACGCCAGTAATGAAATAACCGAACAACATTTCTTTCAATTAGCGAGGTATTTGTTTTTGAAACATCAAGAATGAAAAATATACGTCACTTTTCTATCTGTGTTTGGGCTAATTTTAATATTTCCGCGCTTGCTACTTGAATCTACTTTTCGTGAAATTAGTGTAATTCGTGGTTAAATTAGAAATCATTGTAAAAGAAATTTTTGTATATTTCGGGACAAAATAAAAAACTATGAAAACAGTAAAACAAATTATTTCTATCGTATTCTTAATAAGCATATTTGCTATGACAACAGAGGCTCAAAACATTCAGTTACCAACTCCACAAAAAGATGGTGGAAAAACGCTTTCGTATTGTTTGCAAAATAGAAAATCAACACGAGAGTTCAACTCAACAAAAAAGCTTACAAATCAGCAAATTTCCAATATACTTTGGGCTGCATACGGATTCAATCGTACAGATAAGCGTACTGTGCCATCGGCAATGAATTGTCAGGAATTTACGTTGTATGCGTTCCTTCCCGAAGGAATTTATCGTTGGAACGATAAGACAAATGTGTTGACATTGGTTGTTAAAGGTGATTTTCGTAAGTCGGCTGGACCACAAGATTTCGTTGCAACAGCAGCCATGAATATTGTGTATGTTGCCGATTATGCAAAAATGGGTTCTATAGGAACTGATGGTCGCGACAATATGGCGTATGCAGATTGTGGTTTTATAGCTCAAAATGTGTATTTAATGTGTGTTTCGGAGAATCTTGGTTGCGTCATTCGTGGATATGTTGACAAAGATGCCGTTGCGAAACTATTAAATCTAAATCCACAAGAAAAAGTTATTCTTTCTCAAACTATTGGTTTCCAAAAATAGTTTGAAGCGTCAAAGGCAGAATGGCTAATACCTTGCAGAAATCAATCAGGATACCGTTTCTTGATATACAAGATACACCTTTGCAGTTTGTGCCAGAGATTTTTAAGAAAAATGACGTAACATATCATTCGGTGACCGTAGTGAATTGGAAGGATTTTCCATATCTTCCGACAACGCAATTTGCAATGGTGTATTCAAGCAATAAAATCATTCTTCATTTTAAAGTTGAAGAAGATGAAGTGCGTGGTTTTGTAACTGAAGATTTTGGACCTGTAAGTACCGATTCGTGTGTGGAATTTTTTGCGTGTATGGGACAAGACGATTTGTATTACAATATAGAATGTAATTGCTTGGGTTACATTACTATGGCAGTCCGAAAAAATCGAAATGAAAAAGAATATGCCTCTCCTGAAATAGTACAGGATATAAAACGATACACAACATTTGGATCGCAATTTATTGGCGACATTAAGGAAAAATGTTTGTGGAATTGTGTGTTGGAAATACCATTGACTGCCTTTTTCAGGCACAATATTACAAACGTAAAAGGTCAATTGATTCGGGCAAATTTTTATAAGTGTGGAGGTTCGGACGAATATAAGCACTACGTTACGTGGAATCCAGTCGTTAGTGAGATGCCAGATTTCCATCGTCCAGAATGTTTTGGAACAATTCAGTTTGATTAAAAGAAATTCAGTCGTTCGGTGTCGTTGATAGTTATCAGTTTTTGTCATAATGTAAAATGATTAGATAAAGAGATGCGTATGAAAACAGAAACTGAAAAAAACTGCTATCTTTGTAAAAAATTAAAATAATTGTAAAATGTTACCAACTATTAATCCTACTCAAACCAGTGCGTGGAAAGAATTGGAAAAATATTTCGCCACGTTCAATGGTACGCAAATGAAGGATATGTTTGCAAAAGATGCTAATCGTGCTGCAAAATATTCTTTACAATTTGAAGATATTTTCGTTGACTTCTCAAAGAATATTGTCGATGAAAAGGTTATGTCTCTTTTAGTGAAATTGGCTGAAGAATGCGGATTGAAAGACGCAATAGAAGCAGAATTCACTGGCGACAAAATCAACAAAACAGAAAAACGTTCAGTTCTTCACGTTGCTTTGCGTAATCGTAGCAATACTCCAATTTATTCTGAAGGAAAAGATGTAATGCCAGATGTAAATCGTGTTCTTGCACAAATGAAAGATTTCTCTGAAAAAATCATTTCTGGCGAATGGAAAGGTTATACTGGCAAAGCAATTACTGATATTGTGAATGTTGGTATTGGTGGTTCTGACCTTGGTCCACTTATGGTTACTGAAGCTTTGAAACCATATAAGAAACCAAATATTACGAGCCATTTCGTTTCTAATATTGATGGAACTCACATGGCAGAAACTTTGAAAAAAGTTAATCCAGAAACAACCTTGTTCATCATCGCATCAAAGACATTTACAACTCTTGAAACAATGACAAATGCTCAAACTGCAAAGGATTGGTTCTTGCAATCGGCAAAAGATGAAAAAGCTGTTGCAAAACACTTTGTTGCGTTGAGTACAAATGCAAAAGCTGTTTCTGCTTTCGGAATTGATACAAACAATATGTTTGAATTTTGGGATTGGGTAGGTGGTCGCTACTCTTTGTGGAGTGCAATTGGTCTTTCTATTGCTTGTAATATCGGTTTTGAAAATTTCCAAGAATTATTGGAAGGAGCACACGCAATGGATAAACATTTCCGTAATACAGAATTCAGCAAAAATATACCTGTTACATTGGCATTGATAGGAATTTGGTACAACAATTTCTATGGTGCCGAAACAGAAGCTATTCTTCCATACGATCAATATATGCATCGTTTCTCTGCTTACTTCCAACAAGGAAATATGGAAAGTAATGGTAAATATGTTGATAGAAACGGAAAGGCTGTTGATTATCAAACAGGACCAATTCTTTGGGGTGAACCAGGAACAAATGGTCAACATGCATTCTATCAGTTGATTCACCAAGGAACAAAAATGATTCCTTGCGATTTTATGGCTCCAGCTATTTCTCAAAATCCAATTGGTGATCATCATCCAAAATTGTTGGCTAACTTCTTTGCACAACCAGAAGCTTTGATGATGGGAAAAACAGCAGAACAAGTAACAGCAGAATTAAAATCTCAAGGTAAATCGGATGAAGATATTGCAATGTTGCTTCCATATATGGTATTCAAAGGTAACATACCTACGAACTCTATCTTATTTAAGAAACTAACTCCAAGAACATTGGGGGCGTTAATTGCAATGTACGAACACAAAATCTTTACTCAAGGTGTTATTTGGAACATTTTCAGTTTCGACCAATGGGGTGTTCAATTGGGTAAACAATTGGCGAATGTTATTCTTCCAGAATTGAAGAACAATGACACAGTTGTAAGTCACGATTCTTCTACTAATGGCTTGATTAACAAATACAAAGAAATGAGATAAAAAAGAATTTCGGTAATGATAGTAGAGACGCGATTTATTGCGTCTCTTTTTTTTGTTTACGAAGTTAAATCATATAGAATGGCGGAACTACTATATGATTAGTGTAGATAGTAGAAAAGAAAGCAAAAGATATCGTTATTGATATGTGTTGTTCTTGCTTTTTTATTATATTTGTCCAATAATATGTTAAACAAATGAAAGGAAAATATTCAAAATTGGTTATTATCGGAATTGTTGTAGTCTTTTTCTTGATAATTTTTGGTGGTAGTATGTTTATTAAGTTGGAAGCAACGGAAAGAGGTGTTATATTCCGTCAGTTTACAACGGGTTTGGACAAAGAAGATGTGTATGAACCTGGTTTCCATATAATTGCTCCTTGGAATGATATGTATGTGTTCAATGTTGCTGAACAAAAAGTTGAAGAAACTATGGACGTCCTTGATAAAAATGGACTTTCAATCAATATTGAAATTACCGTTCGTTTCTATCCAATTTATAATCGCGTAGGTTATTTGTATGAACAATTCCGTACAGATTACGCAAATTTGTTGGTGATTCCAGAAGTTCGTTCATCTGTTCGTCAAGTTGCGGGACGTTATTCGGCAGAAGAAATTTATTCAACGAAACGTTCTGAAGTTGAACAAACAATTATAGAAGAGGCAGGAAAGAAACTTCGTGATAATCACATAGAAATGAAAGCTTTGTTGATTCGTTCTATCAACTTGCCACAAGATATTCGTCAAGCAATTGAAAGCAAATTGAAACAAGAACAAGAGGCTCTTGCATACCAATTCCGTTTGGAAAAAGAAAAATCTGAAGCAGAACGTAAGAAAATTGAGGCAGAAGGTGTTGCCAAAGCAAATAATATTGTTAATAGTAGTTTGACACCTAATTTGTTGAAAATGCGTGGAATAGAAGCAACTTTAGAGTTGAGCAAATCGCAAAATTCAAAGACAGTTATCGTTGGAAGTGCAGGTAGCAATGGATTACCTTTGATATTGGGTTCTGACAAATAATTCTTGATAGAGTTGATGGAGAAAGAAATATATACATTCAGAACGGATTGTGTTACAAATGTAACAATAGAACCATTGTTGCAAGAAATAATGGACGTAGCAGAAAAAAATAATTTCTCTCGTATTGTTACAAATTCTCTTCGTTCTGTTACGTCAGAAATTTTAAGTAATATAGTTTCTCATGCATCAATAAAAGAATCTCTTCGATTTGTAGAGATTGGTTTCTATTTAACCGAAGAACAAACTATCCGCATCAATACTCGAAATTTAATATTGAATGACAATGTTGGTGGATTTACAATTTTGTTAAATAAAATCAATAATTGTACTTCTCAAGAATTGAAGGAATTACAAAAGAAAACTCTTTCTGAAAATATTGATAGTGAGGGAAGTCCACATATTGGTTTAATAATGATTCGCAGAAAGGTTTGTAAGCCTATTGTATGCAAATTTGAACCATATAATGATTCTATATCAAATATGATTCTTGACCTTGAGATTAATTTGAATATTCAAGAAGACCTGAAGAAAGAAAAAACTAAGAGAACTCCTCAAGTTAATTTTGATATTTCCAATCAAATATTTGAAATGTCTGGTCTTTCATTTCCAGAAGATGCTGAGATGTATTATTCTGAGATAGAAAGTTGGATTAACGACCATGAACAATATATTGCAGAATTACCAAAGCCTGTTATCAAAATAGATTTGGATTACTTTAATTCTATCTCTTTGAAAAATATTGTTCGTACGGTACGAGCTTTATTGGCAACAAATCCAGACAATTTTGAAGTTAATTGGTACTACGATGTTGACGATGAGATTTCGCAAGAAGAAGGTCTTGAAATGAGCGAAATCCTACATAAAAAATTCAATTTCATTGCTAAAAAATAGACTTGATATAGTCTATATTGCTAATACAACAACTCCACCAATTGTTGTTACAAGCCCTACTATAAATCCTACATAGATTTGTGTGTGTGTGTGTGCTTGTAAGTAAAGTCGAGCAAATCCGACTAATCCCGTACAAATAACGATGAAAGGTACGATTTTTAACGCCAAGAGAGGCAATATTCTCGCACAAATAAGTGTAATGGATAGTAAACCTCCCATTCCTACCATGTGAAGGCTTATTTTCCAAAAATATGTAATTATAGATGCAACTATAATAGTGAATGTGCTAGCAAGAATATACGGCATAAAAATTTGGTCAACGGCGCTATTGAATGAATTTATGCTATAAATAGCTATAACTATACCGAGTAATGTCAGTCTTGAAATGCCGAGTTCCGAGTGTCGCCATTTGAGGAATAATATGTATAAACCACACAATACTAACGGCAAAACGTAATACAATAAAAAGATAGGAAGAAGAGTTTTTATATAATCATTTGGGGGTAATATGTCTCGGATATAGATAGTGAGTGAAAAATAGATAACACAACAACTTGCCAACACCATTCCTATTGGATGAAATAGTATGGAAATTATCCACGAAAAAATGTTTAGTATTTTAGGCATATTATAGCTCTTTGCGCAAACGACCGACAGGCAATCCGAGTTGCTCACGATATTTTGCAATAGTTCTGCGCGCAATAATAAATCCTTTTGATTTCAATACATCAGCAAGTTGTTCATCGGTGTAGGGTTTTGATTTGTCTTCTTCACTTATCGTGTCTTGTAAAATCTGTTTGATTTTTCTTGAAGAAGCTTCCTCTCCAGATTCTGTTTGCAAACCTTCGGAGAAGAAGTATTTGAGCGAATAGATACCATACGGTGTTTGAATGTGCTTGCTATTTGCGACACGAGAAATAGTAGATATGTCTAATCCAGTTTTGTCTGCTATATCTTTGAGAATCATAGGTTTCAATTTGGTTTCGTCACCAGAAAGAAAGAATTCTTTTTGAAAATCAAAAATCACCTGCATTGTAGATAGAAGTGTGTTGTTTCTTTGTTTTATAGCATCAATAAACCATTTTGCAGAATCCAATTTCTGTTTGATGAAATCGAATGCTTCTCGATCTTTTGCGGTACTATTATTGGTTGGCTTATATTCCTGTAACATATCCACGTACGTTCTACTAACACGTAGATTAGGTATGTTGCGAGAATTTATAGATAGTTGCATGTCGCCATTGATATTTTCAAGATTGAAATCAGGAATAATAGATTGATTCATAGTTTTAGCATACGAATCGGAGGTTGTGTTTCCTGGTTTTGGATTTAGTTTGATAATCAAATCCATTGCAGCTTTTAAATCATCTTGTTCTATTTCAAGTCCTTGTTGAATTTTATCGTAGTGTTTTTTTGTGAATTCTTCGTAGTAATCTTTTAGAATTGCTAAAGCAGTACGAGATTCTGCTGTTTTAGGTTTGCGTTCTATTTGTAAAATCAAACATTCTTGTAATGTTCTTGCTCCAATGCCAGCAGGGTCAAGGGTTTGAATTGCGGTCAAAATTCGTTGTAAATCAGCTTCTGTTGTCGTAATGTTTTGTGAAAATAAAATATCATCAACAATGTATTCTATTTCACGACGGAGATAACCATCTTCATCAATATTGCCAATCAAAAAATCGGCAAGAATCATATCGTCATCACTCAAATCAAGTAATCCAAGTTGTGATTTTATATTTTCCTGAAACGATGCACCACCAGAAAAAGGAATTTCTTTTGTTTCTTGGTCTGGCGAGGTGTTGTTTACAGATTCTTTGTAATTGTTGTATTCATCTTCGTTGAAATAATCGTCAATGTCAAAATCCTTTTCATCTTCGTTCAGAGAATTAGAATCGTCATCGAAATCATTGGTATCATCATCGTTGTCAGGATTAGAATCAGAGTCGCTGTCCATATCCAAATTGTCGTCCCGTTCGTCTTGCTCATCATCAGATTCATCGGCTTCCAAAGCTGGATTAACTTCAAGTTCTTCTTTTATTCTTGTATCGAGTTCAATCGTTGGAATTTCAAGCAATTTGATGACTTGAATTTGTTGAGGTGAAAGCTTTTGTTGCTGTTTTAATATTTGTTTTTGGTCAAGCATAGAGACGGGGGTTTTACGTAAACGATTTTTAAATATTTACCAATATCAAATTATGAGCGTTTGTTATTTCTATCAATCGTTCGGTTGAATCGCAACGGATAACAACTTTTGCTATGCCACCATCGGTGAAAGCATACATATAGTTGATGTTGATACCTTCTTCAGAAATCAATCGAATCACTTTGTGTAGTCCACCAGATTCGTGAGGTATTTCTAAGCAAACAACATCGGTAATTCTAACATTATATCCATTGTCTTTCAAAATGTTGTAGGCTAATTCAGGTCTGCCAACGCAAAAGCGCACAATTCCATAGTCAACGGAATCAGCGACGCAAAATGCCGTCATATTGATGCCGTGTTCAGTGAGAACTTGCAACATTTGATTTAAGCTATTAGGCTTGTTTTCTAGAAAAACTGAAAGTTGTTTGACTGCCATAATATTATGTTTTTAGAAATCTTTCTTTTAAGCTTTTTTACCTTTTGCAGCTTGCAAAGTATTTATCATCAACGAACAAATTGTCATTGGTCCAACGCCTCCAGGAACAGGCGTGATGTAGCTACATTTTGGAGCAACTTCATCAAATAAAACATCGCCTTTCAGTCTCCATCCTCTTGGGATTTCTGGAGCAGGAACGCGAGTTGTTCCAACGTCAATAACAACGGCACCTTCTTTCACCATATTGGCTTTAACAAATCCTGGAGTTCCCAGTGCAGCGATTAGAATATCGGCAGAAGCGCATAATTCTTCAAGATTTTTTGTTTTGCTATGACAAAGCGTTACCGTGCAATCCCAACCTTTTTGACTAAGAAGTATGCTCATTGGTTTACCAACAATATTGCTACGACCAATTATCACGCAATGTTTTCCAGCAGTTTCAATATGATAGAATTTTAATAGTTCAAGAATACCAGCTGGCGTTGCCGATTTGAAGCATGGTAATCCAATCATCATTTTCCCAACATTTGTTGGATGGAAACCGTCCACGTCTTTTGTCGGATTGATAGCTTCAATAATTTTTTGAGAATCAATATGTTTTGGTAGAGGTAGTTGGACTATAAAACCATCAATATCATCGTTGTTGTTGAATTCTTCAACTGTTTTCAATAGCGTTTCTTCTGAAATAGTAGCCTCAAATGTTTTCAATGTTGAGGTAAAACCACATTGTTCGCAGGCTTTTACTTTGTTATTTACGTACGTAACACTTCCGCCATCGGTCCCAACAAGAATGGCAGCCAAGTGTGGAACTTTTTCTCCACGAACTTTTATTGCTTCAACTTCTTTAGCGATATTTTGTTTTATTGACTCACTAACTTTTTTACCGTCTATTAATTCCATAACTAATCACTTAAATACTAATCACTATCTCATTCCTTGCATCATATTTTGCATCATTCGACCGCCTTTTGCGCTCGTAACCATTTTCATCATTTTCTTTGTGTCATCAAATTGTTTGATGAGTTTATTCACATCTTGAACAGATGTTCCACTTCCTAAAGCAATGCGTTTACGACGAGAGCCATTCAAAATGATTGGATTTGCACGTTCTTCTGGTGTCATTGAACGAATGATTGCTTCAATCCCTTTGAAAGCATCGTCGTCTATGTCAATATTTTTCAATGCTTTCCCCATTCCAGGAATCATTGAAGCAAGTTCTTTTAAGTTACCCATTTTTTTGATTTGCTGGATTTGAGCAAGGAAATCTTCGAAATTGAATTGATTTTTAGAAATCTTTTTTTGCAACTTGCGTGCTTCTTCTTCATCGTATTGTTCTTGGGCGCGTTCGACCAAAGAAACGATGTCTCCCATGCCCAAAATACGATCAGCCATACGTTCTGGGTAGAAAATGTCGATTGCTTCGAGTTTTTCGCCAGTTCCAACAAATTTAATTGGTTTGTCAACGACTGAACGTATTGAAAGAGCCGCACCACCGCGAGTGTCACCATCAAGTTTAGTAAGAACAACGCCATCAAAATTCAATCTATCATTGAATTCTTTTGCTGTATTCACTGCATCTTGACCTGTCATTGAGTCAACAACGAACAAGATTTCGTGTGGATTGATGGCGTTTTTTATATTTGTAATTTCGGTCATCATTGCTTCGTCAATAGCCAAACGCCCAGCGGTATCGACAATAACAATATCTTGACCATTCAATTTTGCTTGTTTTATTGCATTTTGAGCAATGTCAACTGGATTTGAGTTTGATAAATCAGCATAAACAGGAACGCCAATTTGTTCTCCCAAAACTTGTAACTGATTGATTGCGGCAGGACGATATACATCGCAGGCAACAAGCAATGGATGTCGTCCTTGTTTAGATTTAAGCATATTTGCCAATTTTCCAGACATTGTTGTCTTTCCAGAACCTTGCAAACCCGACATCAAAATTACTGTTGGATTTCCTTTTAAGTTAAGGTCAGTTTTGCTACCACCCATCAAGGCTGTCAATTCGTCGTGAACGATTTTTGTCATCATTTCTCCTGGTTTTACGGCAGTAAGCACGTTTTGTCCAAGAGCTTTTTGTTTCACGTCCTCAGTAAATTGTTTCGCAATCTTGTAGTTGACATCGGCATCAAGTAAGGCGCGACGCACATCTTTCAATGTTTCAGCAACATTGATTTCGGTAATTTTACCTTGTCCTTTCAACAATTTGAAGGACTTTTCTAATCGTTCAGATAAATTTTCAAACATTGTATATCAAAATCATTTCTTTGCAAATATAATGATTTCGTTGTACAATATAGTTTGTATTAAAGAGTTTCTTTTACTAATTGGACAACTTCTTTGGCTTCCTTCACATCGTGTACGCGGAGAATGTTTGCACCATTTCGTAGAGCAATTGTGTTGAGAATGGTTGTACCGTTTAACGCTTCGTCTGCGCTACAATTTAACACATTTTGAATCATAGATTTACGAGACAATCCAACTAAAATAGGGACATTACATTTCTTGAATTGCGCAAGATTACGAAGGAGGTCATAATTTTGTTCTACTGTCTTTCCAAACCCGAACCCTGGATCAATTATAAAATGTTCTATTCCAAGTTGTTGTGCATAAAAAAGTTTTTGTTCAAAAAATTGTATTTCTTCGACAATAATATCGTCATATTGAGGATTGATTTGCATAGTTTTGGGAGTCCCTTGCATGTGCATACAAACGTATGGTAGGTGATTTTTCGCGACATAAGGCATCATTTCTTCATCAATATTTCCGCCAGAAATATCGTTTACCATACATTCGCCAAAGTAGTCAAGAACAAATTTTACAACAGAGACTCGGAATGTGTCAATTGAAATAGGAATATGTGAAAAATTGTTTTTTACAATAGTCAAAGCTGGTTTCAATCGTTGAATTTCTTCGTTGCTGTCAACTATATCAGAGTTTGGTCGAGTAGAGCACGCTCCGATGTCAATAATGTCAACACCTTCGAGAATCATTGTTTCTATTCGTTTTGCAATGGTAGAATCGGAATTATTTGTTCCACCATCAAAAAATGAATCTGGCGTTACATTCAGGATTCCCATTACTTTGGGTTGTTCATAGGTCATTGATTTCCAACAAGCTGACATAGTAAATTTTTTAGCGAAAATACAGAATAACTTTTGTAACTTTACAAAAATTTTGTTGTCTTTTTATTGATGAAGCGTTTTTTTGTCATTATCACAATTCTGTTGGGGTGTACTTTGGAACTTTTGGCTCAAAGTTCGGCAATATATTTTACCGAAAACAAACATCAGTGGAATGATAATGTTTTGTTTCGCAGTGAGTTGTACAAAGGTTTTCTATTTGCTGAAAAAACTTGTTTGACATATTATTTTCTTGATGAAAAAAATTCTCAAAATCGTCATGGTAGTGTGGCTTATAATCAAGAGCAATTAGATGAAAGTCGAAAAAAATTTGAGGAAACTGGCACACAAACTATTTTTCCTCACGAGTTGGAACGTCCAGATTCTCTTAAAGCACACGCGTATCAAGTGGCATTTTCAGGAATGAATTCTCGTGTAAAAATTTATGGGGTAGGTGAAACTCCATATACAGAAAATTATTTTCATGGGTCGAATCCGCGTTGTTGGGCGACGAATGTACGAAGTTTTGAAGGCGTGATGTACGAAAATTTATATAAAAATATAGACTTACATTTATATGGTAATTTTGATAATTTGAAATATGATTTTATAGTTCGTCCTGGTGGACATCCAGAAAAAATCAAATTGAATTATTCCTATGTTTCAAGTATAAAAGTTCGTAATGATGGGGTTTTGGTTATTTCTACTTCGGTTAACGAAGTGTATGAACAAAAACCATTTGCGTACCAAATTATTGGGAAAGACACAGTTGTGGTGCCTTGTTCGTATCATTTGGAGTATTTTACTGTTTCGTATGAATTGGGAGAATATAATCACGACTATGCGTTGTATATAGATCCTGATTTGGTGTTTTCTACGTACACAGGTTCTACGTCCGATAACTGGGGATTTACTGCGACCTACGATTCGGAAAACAATGTGTATTTAGGTGGAATTGTAGAAGGTTTTGGGTATCCAGTGAATATGGGGGCAATTCAAACAGAATACGCTGGTGGAAATTGGGATATAGGATTGATAAAGTTTGATGGAACAGGAAAAAAACGCTTGTATGCTACGTATCTTGGTGGTGAAAGTTGTGAAATGCCACATAGTTTGATTGTTAATAGCAAAAATGAATTACTTGTATTAGGAACAACAGGATCGTTTGATTTTCCTACAGCAAATGCATTTCAACCAAATTTTATGGGTGGAGATTCTATTTTGTATGACAATACGATTATGTTTGAGCATGGTGTTGATATTTTTATTTCAAGAATATCGGCAGACGGTTCGTCACTTCTCACATCTACGTTTTTAGGCGGAACAAAAAATGATGGGATTAATTTTAGTTGGGAAACAGATTTGGAATATGGTCACGACTCGTTATACTATAATTATGGAGATGGTGCTCGAGGAGAGGTAATGGTTGATGATGATGATAATATTTATATTGCATCAACAACATTTTCTAATGATTTTCCTATTGTGAATGGTTTTCAAACTTCATCGGGAGGTTTACAAGATGGTGTTGTTTGCAAATTTGATTCAAATTTGAGTGCCATTTTGTGGAGTTCGTACATCGGTGGTGAAAGCAAAGATGCAGCTTACTCTATTGATGTTGACCACGATGGCAATGCGTTTGTTACGGGAGGAACATGTTCCAATAATTTTAATTTTGCTGTTACGGGCTATCAACAAAATCGTATTGGAGGAACGGTTGATGCCTATGTGTTAAAGTTATCACAAGCCGATGGCTCGTTGTTAGGCGGTTCGTATTTCGGTTCAACTGTTTACGATCAAGCGCATTTCGTTCGTGTAAATTCAGAGGGAAATGTTTTTCTATTTGGGCAAACAACTGCTCCAGGAAATACACTGATATACAATGCTGAATATAATACTCCCAATAGTGGACAATTTTTAGCATCATTCAATAGTGATTTGACGGAACTTCGTTGGTCAACCGTATTCGGTAGTGGTTCGGGTACACCAAATATCTCACCAACAGCATTTGAGGTTGATATTTGTAATCGTATTTATCTTGCTGGCGTTGGTCGTGAATGGAATGATAATCCACAATGGTATTATTATGGGAATCAATATACTTTGCTATATGACTATGGTTGGTTGTCAATCAATGGAACAAAGGGAATGGACATAACAGATGATGCCTATCAGAAAGAAACCGATGGAAAAGATTTCTACATTATGGTGATAGATGATGAAGCAACAACACTGGACTATGCAACATATTTTGGTGAAATAGCGAATGGATCTGTAATTTACACTGCATCAGAAGGATATATCTATTATGGTTGCGCAAGTGGCGGTCGAGACCATGTTGATGGCGGAACAAGTCGTTTTGATGCAAATGGCTTTATTTATCAAAGTGTGTGTGCTAGTTGTGGCGGATGCAATGGTTTCCCAATTTATCCAAATCCAGGTGTTTGGTCAACGAAAAATAATTCAAGTAACTGTAACTCAGCGGTTTTACGTTTTGTAATAGACTTTGGTCTTATTACAGCCGATTTTGATTTGCCAGAAGTTGGCTGCGCGAGCAAAGAATTGACGTTCAAAAATACTACAGAAATACACTATAATAATCCGCATGTAACATATTTATGGGATTTTGGCGATGGAACAACGTCAACCGATGAATCGCCAACGCATACGTATGCGAAAAACGGAACGTATAAAATTGTGTTGTATGTGAAAGATTCTACGTCTTGTAACCAGCAAGATTCCGTGTGGAAAGAGTTAACTATTTCCACTAAAGTAAATTACGAAACACTTGATGTTCAAAATATCTGTCTTGGTGATAGCGTTTTGGTTGGTATTCCTAATGAATATGACGAAACATTGGAATATGATTGGAGTCCCAAAGAATGGTTGTCCGATCCGTCACAACCACATACATACACAAGTCCAAACGATACAACAACATTTCAGTTGACGGTTACCTCTGGTTGGTGTCAGACGGTATATGAGCAAACGGTGAATGTGTTCAACGAAAATTATTTTGTCAAGCAAATAGATGTAACGAAAGATAATCAGCATCAAGTACCTAAAATTTGTCGTGGCGAAACAGTTCGACTCTCAGCGCAAACCAATGCACCATCGCAAAGGTATTTGTGGTCAACCGATGTGAATTTTTCAAAAATTATAAATCCAGATTTTTCGGTTGATTATGTTGATGTAAATCCAACAGAAACGACAACATATTATGTAAAAACTCTCAGTACATATTGTGAATTTGAAGCAAGTGATTCTATAACTGTTGAGGTTTATCATAATGATATTTCTGTTTTTGGAGACACGCTTATTTGTAAGGGTGATATAGTACCCGTTTCAGTTAAAAATCTCAATCCAGAGAATGATTTGTCGTATCAGTGGACACCGAAAACATTTGTTAATACGGGAGAAAATAAGGAGACGGCATTTGTTAAACCGACAAAAACGGCTGATTTTATTGTTTTTGCAACTGATGCAATCGGGTGTCGTTATTCCGACACGGTTCATATTCAAGTTGATGAATTGGAATTGTTGATTGACAATTTTCAACCAATTAGTTGCTATGGAAAATTAGACGCTCAATTCGAAATTTCTGCTATTGGAGTTGAACCATACAATTATGTTTGGGAAGATGGCTCAACATTTTTTGGAAGATATGGTTTGGGGAAGGGAACGTATAAAGTCATTGTAACTGATGGTTTAGGCTGTGAAAATTCCCAAGAAATAGAAGTTATAGAACCAAAAGAGTTGAAAATAACAGAAATTTCTTCTTCAAACGAAACGTGTAAAGGTGCTTGTAATGGTACAATTCGTAGTAAAGTTGTTGGTGGAACAGAACCATACACGTACGAATGGTCAAATGGAGATTCTACGAGTGTTATTACCAATCTTTGTCCGAATAGTTACACATTGAAAGTTGTTGATTATCATGGCTGTACAGACGAAATCACGACACCAATAAATATAATTCTCGAAGAGAAACTTCCCGATGTTAATGCGTATGCAGAAAGAAATATAGTCTATATTGGTCAATCAACGAAAATCTATGCAACACAACATCCGAGTGATTCAATTCAATATATTTGGACTCCAGGAATTTGGCTTGATGATTATCACAAACCAAATACAACACTTACGCCTGATATACCATTAAAAGTAACATTTAATGTGCTTGCAATAGACCAATATGGCTGTCAAAATTCCGATACAATACAAATAGAATCGGTAGAGTGGATTTGTGGTAATCCGTTTATTTTTGTTCCGTCGGCTTTTACGCCAAATGGAGATGGAACAAATGATGAAATACAAGTTCATAGTGATGTGATAACAGCATTGGAATTTGCAATATTTGACCGTTGGGGCGAGAAGATTTTTGAAACAACGGATAGCAACGAATCGTGGGATGGAACGTATAATGGAAAGCCATTGCAACCGCAAGTGTTTGTTTACTATCTCAAAGCAACGTGTATAAATGAGGAAATATACGAAGAAAAGGGCAACATTACACTTATTCGATAATGCTAAAAAAAGCACTCACATACATATTTTGCTTTTTGGCAATTGAAATGTTTGCCCAAGATATCCATTTCTCAAATTTTTATACTAATACGTTAAATTTGAATCCTGCCGATGCAGGTTTTTTTACAGGAAAATATAGATTTTGTCTGGCGTATCGAGATCAGTATAGAACAGTAGCGAAACCTTATCAAACATTTTCCGCAAATTTTGATGGTCAATTTACTAAACGACAGTGGTCAACAATATTTGGATATGGTGTACTTCTCAATCTTGATATGGCTGGTGATGCCGATTATAGCACTGTTCAGTTTGGAATACCTTTAGCTCAACATTGTAAGCTTGCGGGTGGACAGGTAATTGTGTCGTATGGTATTTTGCCTGCACTTCATTCTAGTTCGTTAGACTATACGCGACTCTCTTTTGCAGAACAATTTGATGGTATTAAGTACAATCCCGATATAGAAATTTCCGAAGCAATAGATATGAATTCTGTTACTTATTTTGATTTGAGCGGAGGTGTTCAGGTTACGTTAAAACCACAAAAAACTCAAATGTACACTATAGGTGTTGCAATGTACAATATCAACCAACCGAACATTTCTTTTTATGATGATAACGTAAACTTACGACATCGTTTTGCTTTTCACGGAGCAGGTTTTATTGGAATAAATGATAGGATAGATGTCGTGCCTGGATTTAAAATGCAATTTCAAGGGAAACAGCACGAGTTTCATTTTGGAGGAATGGGTATTTTGTATATAGAGGGAAGCAATTTTACACAAGTGCAGTCAGGTGTTTGGTATCGCTCAAAAAATAAAGATGCGGTTATATTCGGTCTTGGTGGTCGTTATTTAGGTTTTGATATTATGCTTGACTATGATTTGAATATCTCGTCTCTAAAAACCGCATCGAGTGGACATGGTGCATTTGAGATAACAGTTTCGTATATTGTTGAAAATCAAAATAGAAACAAAAAAATGAGTGCAGTTCGTTGTCCTCATGGATTTTAATTATGCTAACAAATAAAATAACAAGTTATGGCAAAAATAGAACTTACAAACACACAATTTCAAAATTTACTACAACTTGCATACTTAGGAGAGTGGATTTTACAAGCCTACGAACCAGCTGACAATGCTGGAGAAATTGATAATTTGGAACAAACATTATATGAAAGTGCATATCGTCAAGGTAACGATGATGTTGAATATGATAAAAAATTAGGAGGATATGTTCCTTGTCAGGAATTTGAAAGTGACTGTGATAAACTTATTGAAAAATATGATGAGCATACGTTTTGGGAAGAGTTGATAATTCGTATGGCAAATCGTGATTTACAAAATCTGAATGCTGACAAACTTTCGTCCAAAGAGTTTGAAAAAAAACAAAATGAACTCATTCAGAAATATGAGAAAGAGTTCGCTAAAAATGGGATAAACAATCTTAAACTTTTGTAATTAGTTGGCAGTAATCAGTTATTAGATGACTCTCTTTGTGTAATCATCTAACCATTATGAAAATCAAACTGAGACCTGATAACTGAACCCTGAAAACTCTAAAATAAAGGTAACTGGCTACCCGACATTGGATTTGTTGATGGTTCATCGTCATCAGCCCAATCTTTTGTGGGGGTAGAATTGTTAGTCGGTTCAGTCGGTTCTTCTTCAGGAAGTTCTTTTTGCATAGGTTCAACAAAAGTCATCTTTTCAACCGTAAATGATGAAATTCTTTTGCCTTTTGCTTTGTAGCCTTTGACAGCTATAAATTCATCGACATCAATATATTCTAAATCGCGACTAGCGTGTTTTCCTCCAAATTCCAGACACAAGCATGGGAATCTGTCGTCGTTGATTTGCAATAATTTTGAACCTTCTGCTTCAGGTAAGAAGCTGACATATTTGGATGTTTCTTCTATTTTGAAGCGTTTAATGTAATTTAAATCTTGTTCTGCGTCATATATCAACGCAGTCCAAATTTTGTTTTCATCGTATTTCTCAATGCGTATAATTGAGCATTCAAAGTGATTACTCAAATCGAATGTAGAAAGAACGAATTTTCCATCATCTGTAATTACCAAGATTTTGTCGGAGCCTTTGAATTCACCTAAACAAGTTCCGTAACCACCATCATTTAAGCGTTTTGTTTCTTCGTTAAAGAAGATTTTTCTTCCGCCCAAAGTAGAAACGCCGTCTTCAATCTTTACGATTTTGAAAGCAGGATGTTTTGTTAAAATATTTCCTTTGGAACTTTTTCCTTTTATGGCGATAGTGCTGAAATCTATTTCAAAAACAGGCTTGCGCAAGTGTAAATCTTGACGAAGATATACTTTTACAATTTCTGCTTCTCCATTAGGATTGGCACTAAAATAGAGAATTTTTGTTTTTGGAGTTCCGATGGTTAGATTATAGTCTTTTCCCCTTGTTACACCAGTTACTGGGAATCGTTTGATATACGTAACATTAGTTTTTCCATCTCGATAAGCGACATTGTAAATCGTTCGTTCATCATTTTTACGGAATATGCCAATGTGAATAATACCTGTGCCAAAGAATTCTTTGTCAGAAACTTTTGAGATTCTAAATGTACCATCTTGTAAAAAGACAATAATGTCGTCCATATCAGAGCATTCACATACGAATTCGTCTTTTTTCAAACTTGTGCCAACAAATCCTGTTTCATAATTTGCGTACAATTTCGTATTGGCAATAACAATTTGAGCGACTTCAATGTCATCGAATACTCGAATTTCTGATTTACGATTTTTATCTGCTCCGTATTTTTCTTTAATGTGTTCGTAATATCTTATGGTAAAATCAATTAAGTGAGCAAGATTGTTTTGAACTTCGTCCATATCTTCGTCCAATTTCTTTAGATACTCATCAGTTTTGAACGAATTGTATTTTGAGATTTTTTTGATAGGAATGTTTGACAACATAACGCAGTCATCTCGAGTTACATCACGCCAAAATCCTTTTATGTATGGTTGCAACCCTTTGTCAATAGTAGAGAGAATATCTTCTTCGGTTTTACAAGGTTTTATTTTTTCGTACACTTCGTGTTCAATGAAAATTTTCTCCAAAGAAGTTTTCATCCACGCTTCTTTCAATTCTTCCAAATTGATTTCTAATTCCCTTTTTAGTAGTTCAACAGTTCGGTCTGTATTTTTCTTCAGTATGTCGGAAACACCAAGGAAGATAGGCTTTTTATTAAGAATAACATTGGTGTTTGGTGAAATTGAAACGCCACATTTTGTAAATTTATAGAGTAAATCTATTGTTTCGTCAGCCGACACACCAGTTGGTAGTGTGATGACTATTTTTGCTGTAGCAGCTGTGTCGTCATCAACGTGTTTTATCTTAATTTTTCCTTCTTCGTTAGCCTTTAAAATAGAATCGATGACAGATGATGTAGTTTCCTCGTATGGAATTTCGGTAATTTCTAATGTTTTATTGTCGACTTTGTTGATTCGAGCGCGAACTCGAATTCTACCGCCACTTTGACCATCATTGTATTTTGACACATCAATTAATGCACCAGTTGGGAAATCGGGATATAATTCAAAAGGTTCGTTGCGTAAGTAAGAAATACTCGCGTCAATCAATTCGTTGAAGTTGTGAGGTAGTATTTTACAAGCCATACCAACAGCAATTCCTTTAATACCTTGAACTAATAGTAGCGGAAATTTTACAGGTAAAACTACAGGTTCTTGATTTCGACCATCGTATGATGGCATCCATTCTGTTGTTTTGGCATTAAAAAGAACTTCTTTTGCAAAAGCAGAGAGTCGAGCTTCTATATAACGGCTGGCAGCAGCGCCATCTCCAGTGAAAATATTTCCCCAGTTTCCTTGGGTGTCAATGAGTAAATCTTTTTGACCAAGTCCAACGAGAGCATCATAAATACCAGCATCTCCGTGAGGATGTAATTTCATTGTTTCTCCAACAATGCTCGCAACTTTATTGTAACGACCATCGTCCATTTTTTTCATTGTGTATAAAACTCGACGTTGCACAGGTTTTAGTCCATCTTCAAGATAGGGAATTGCTCGGTCTGTTATTACGTACGAAGCATAATCAAGAAACCAATCTTGAAAATAGTCTCCAACATATCGGATGTTTTGCATGCCTGTCTCTGAAATAGACTCGTTTTCGGGAATAATTACATCATCTTGCTGATTGTTCATAATTGCAATTTTGTGCAAATGTCGCAAATTATTGGAATGTGTTGTCTTACAAAATGATGGAATTTACGAACAAGTTTTTAAAGATGTTTAGTTGAAGTAACTTATTTGTTGGTTTCATATAGTCAGTTTTCAGTTTGATTTTTAAAGATGGTAAGTTGATTACATAAAGTGTCTCTGTCTGACAATTGATAACTTGTAACTGGCAACTAATTTTTTGTTAAGATGTATGTCATTGCAAAAAAATCAAAAGAGAGTGTAACCATTTTACCGATTTATTTGTCTTTTTGTTGAAAAAATGAGAGTGTATTTTTGTTGAAAATTCAATAAAAAGTTATATCTTGCACACTGCTAAAAGTGTCAGGGTAACACTTTTATAGATTAAAGAAATTAAAATTAAAAGAAAGATATGAAAAGAGGATTGCTATTATTGCTATCAGCGTTTTTGACGATGACTTCGTTCGCTCAGTACACAGTAAAAATGTCGGCACAAGAGTATGAAGGTAAACAGTATTATCAAGGTGAATTGGTGATAAATGGTGGCAGTTTCGTGCCAGAAGTGAATGCTGCGTATGAAATTGGGGTTACAAATTTAGTTTCCTCTGATTTTATAGGAGAACTTCGTGTTAATATTGTAGATCGTTCTTCAAATGTCATGTTTTGGAAAGAGTTGAATCCAGAGTATGCAATAGTTGGAACTCAAATAACGAAGGACGAATCTGTAACAAATACGACAAAAATGTATGTTACACAAACGGGAACAGTTCCTGAAAATGGTCAATACTCGCTTGTTTTCCAGGCTTGGAAAAAATTGGAGGGCGTTGAAGAAATCACTTTGACGATAGATGATATATCACTTATGGGTACTGTCAGTATGTATATTGACGGATATACGGATAAAGGAATAAACTTGCAAGTTGGAGGCTCTTATGATATCAAATCAAAGATACGTTTTAGCCAATTCGAGGATATGGGGAATGGTGAATATCCTACGTATGAAAGTGATAATTTGTCTGTCGCAACTGTTGATGCAAATGGCGTAGTAAGAGCAGTTGCTCCTGGAACAGCGAAGGTAACTACGAAAATACGTGGAAAATTGTTGGTTGATGCAGGTTCGTATACTAAGGGGACGACATTAATCATGACAAAAGAAATGACCATATATGTTCGACCTGTACCTACTATTTCCTTGGCTTGGAATGAATATGGAACAAATGTGGAAGGAATTGGATATGTTGGCGAGAGCGATTATTGGCAGTATAGTGAAGTAGCAAAGATAAGTTCGGCACTCGAAGATTACGTCCCTGGATATTCTTCTATGTGGACTCCAGCAGTGGACGATAAGTTTACAATTCAGTTGAAAGGTACATCAAATATCTCTGGCTATTTGGAATTAGGGCTTGTTGATGAACGAGAGGCGGTAGGTTATTGGGGAGAGTTGTCGGAATTTGAAAAAAATCTTGCTATAACCGCAGGTGAGGAATTTGATTTTACTGTAGAATTGGCAATTGATTCTTTGCAAAATCTCGCAGGTGTTCCTTATGCTAATCCTGTTTTGATATTCGCTTTTGTTCCTACTATCGGAAGTTGTGCAGGAATTGAAAATGCTATTGAATTAAATCTTGAAACATACGATGTAACGTATGCTCCAAAAGAGGAAACGAACGAACCGATTGTTCCTGAAACGGAATATGTTTTCTGTAAGGGCGCTACAGCCACAGCATTAGTTGCTACAGCTAAGAAGAACGCAACTCTTAATTGGTATGATTCAGAAAAGGTCGCTTTAGCCTCGGCTCCAATTCCTTCAACAGAAGTTAGTGGCATACAATATTATTATGTATCACAAACTTTAAATGAGGTAGAAAGTGAATTGGTTGAAATAATGGTTACTGTTGGCGATAAACTTGCAACACCAACTGTTGATATGACAGAACAAACAGTTTGTGCTGGAACTCCGGTTACGTTTACTGTTACAAGTGATGGCCCTGTTGCATGGATAAACTCTTCTAATTATATCGTCACTACCGATAAAACATTGAGCCAAAGAGAAATGTCGGCTGGTGTAAGAACTTTTGGCGTGTATGCAACGAGTACCGAAAATACTTGTGGTAGTGATACGGTGTTTGTTACATTAACATTAAAGGAAAATCCGACCGTATATATTGATGGTAAATCTGTTGTGAAAGAAGGAGAAAGTGTTTCTTTAACTGCGAAAGCTTCATCGCAAAGTTCCACAATCGCATCGTACGAATGGAAAGTAGGTGGCGTTGAAAGTGAAGAAGAAACAGCTACAATCACTACTTCATTAGCGCGATCTACTACGTTTATGGTAACTGTAACTGACGTAGCTTCTTGTACGGCTACTGCTCAAAAATATGTTGCTGTAAGTGTCGATGGAGAGCCTATGGCTGCTTTCGCAGATGATACTTATACGGTTGAAATTGGGGGAACGCTTACAATACAACCTACGTATTACGCAATCAACGATTTTAGTAATCTTACGTTTTTATTAAAAGAGTATAATGGTTGCGTACAATTTACTCCTCAAGTTGATGGGTCTTGTAAGGTAACTGGTCTGTTGGAAGGAACTGATTCCTTAATAATTAATTTGACGTACTCAGATGGAACAAACACATACCAATTTATTGATTCTTGTAGAATAAATGTTGTCCCTTCTGACAAAGTTGCAAAACCGTATGTCGAAACTTTAGAATATGTATATTGTCAAATGGCCCCTGCTGTTATGATTACGGCACAGGCAGATGCTTTGGCTACGTTACAATGGTATATCAAACAAGATAATGGTCTGTTTGCAAAATTGTATTCCGATCCATTGCCAGCAACCGATTATCCTCACGAAGAACATTATGCTGTATCTCAGGTTATTGATGGTCTTGAAGGTCCAAAAGAATTTATATCGGTACTTGTGAAACAAAAACCTACGGTTACTTGTGAATTGGTAGAGTCGGCAGCAACAAGAGATGTGGTTGCATTGGAAATTACTTCTGATATTGGAACCTCGTACGTGTGGAGTATTGATGGTGTTGAATATTCTACAGAGCAATCAACAACTGCTATATTTACAGAAGCAAGAGACTACCAGATTAAGGTTGTTACAACTGCAGACAATGGTTGTACCGACTACCAAGATAGAATTATCACGGTTTACAAGAAAGTACCAGATCCAGAAGTAGAAACAACTTCGTACGAGGTTTGTCAAGGCGATGAGAACTTTACATTGTCAGCCGTTGCAACAGAAGATGCTCAATTGATATGGTACAATGACGCAGAAGAGGTTTTGGAATCAGCACCAACAATCACAACAACAGATGTACTTGAAGAAACTTACTATGTGTCTCAAATTAACGAGGATTTAGAAGAAAGTGATAAAATAGCAATAACAGTTGTTGTAAAACAAAAACCAACAGTCTCATTTGAGTTGGTTGAAGAGGCTTCAAACGAAGATGAGGTTTCATTATCTGCAACGTCAGATATTGCAACTTCGTTTGTATGGTCTGTTGATGGTGAAGAATTATCATCAAATCAATCAACGACAAACACATTTACAGAAGTAAAGGATTACAAAGTTTCTGTAGTTGCAACAGCAGATAATGGTTGTTCAAATTCTCAGGAAAAGACAATTACAATCTACAAGAAGGTAGAACTTCCAACAGTAGAAAAAACTTCGTACGAAGTTTGTCAAGGTGACGAAGGTTTTACGTTGTCGGCTACAGCAGAAGAAGGCAATCAATTAATATGGTATGATGCAGAAAACGAAGTTTTGGCATCTGCTCCAACAATTGCAACTGATAACATTCTTGAAGGAACGTATTACGTATCTCAAAAGGATGCAAATTCACATGAAGGTGAAAAAGTAACAATATCGGTTGTAGTGAAACAAAAACCTACCGTTTCGTTTGAGTTGGTTGAAAATGCCGAAGCAGGTGAGGAAGTCGCATTATCAGCAACATCAGATATCGCCACTTCGTTTGTATGGTCTGTTGATGGTGTTGAATATTCTACAAACCAAACAGACACAAAAACATTTACTGACGCAAACGATTACAAAGTCTCTGTTGTTGCAACAGCAGACAATGGTTGTGCAGTTTCTGATGAAAAAACAATTACAATATATAAAAAGGTTGTTGCTCCAACTGTAGAAAAAACTTCGTATGTGGTTTGTCAAGGTGATGCAAGTTTCACATTGTCGGCTACTGCAGAAGAAGGCAATCAATTAGTATGGTACGATTCAAAAGAAGAAGTTTTGGAATCGGCACCAATAATTACAACCGACAATGTACTTGATGAAACATATTACGTTTCACAAAAGAACGAATATATGAAAGAGGGTGAAAAAGTTGCAATTTCTGTTGTTGTAAAACAAACTCCAGTATTGACATTCGCACCTCAAGAAGTTGTTTATGCAGGTTCTTTAGTTGAATTACAGGCAACTTCGGATATACCAGCCGATTTTGAATGGTCAACTGGTGATTCAGAACAATCGGTAACTGTGTCACATTCTTCAATTACATTCGAAAAACCTGAGACACAAATTATAGAAGTACAGGCAACGGCTAATGGATGTACTGCAAAATCTGCTGTTGGTATAAAAGCTAAGAAAGTACCAACAATAACATTTGCCGAAGAATCAACAACAATCTTCGTTGGTGAAACTGCAAATCTACAACCAACATTTGATGGATTGATTGCTGGTGCTACAGTTACTTGGTCAGTAGACAATTCAGAAATCGCTTCTGTTGAAAGCCAAGAAACGGGAGTTGTAAAAGCTTTGGCAGTTGGTGAAACAATGGTAACGTATTCAACAGAATATACTGATCCTGATACAAAAATTACCGATACCTATTCAGCGTCGTATAAGTTGATTGTATCGAAATTCCTTGAAACGGTTGAATGTAAGGATACTGATGTTGAGATGTTCGAAGGAGAAAATTTCTTCGCTGATGCCATTGTACATACAGAAAAAGGTGCTTCTACAAACTACCATTTGGAAGTTTCTGCAGAAGACTCTTTGAAGGTAGAGTTAGTTGACAAGATGCTTACTGCAGTAGAACAAGGCAACGTAACATTGTATGTTGTTTCTGATGAAAAATCAGACCTTCGTTCTGCAATAAATATTAAAATCAATGAATTTATTCCAGCAAAAGAAATATCGTTACCAAAACAGATAACAATATCAGTAGGTGCCGATACTACTTTGGTTGCTTCGGTAATTCCAGCAAATGCAAGTTATGCAGAAGTAGCGTTCTTGGAGAAAGAAGATGATGTGGTTTCTGTAACTGCTGATGGTAAGGTTGTTGGTAAATCAGCTGGTACGTCAATTGTAACTGCTTCTACAAAAGAAGGAATACAGGCACAAACATTAGTGTATGTTACTTCAAGTGATGAGGAAATTGTAAAGATTCGTTTGAATAATGGCGAAGAATCAATTTACTTGAAAGTGGGAGAATCAAAAACAGTTTCTTGCCAAGTTTCTCCAACAACAATCAAAGCAAACGATTTGAAATGGTCGCCAAGTGATGCTGAAGTTGCTACAGTTTCTCCAAGTGGTATTTTAACCGCGATTAAAGAAGGTGAAATGTTCTTGTATATTTCATACAAGACATCTATCGATGAAAAAATAAAAGTCTTTGTTACTAAGTCGAATGCTCCTACAATCTCGTACATACCTGATATTACAATGCAACAATCTGGTTCAAATGTATCTATAGATTTGCGTAATTATATTTCTGATGACGTAACTGAATTTGACCAATTGAAGTTAGCTGCATCAGGAAACGACGAAATAAATGTTTCTGTGGAAGATGGTATTGCAACCCTTTCATTACAAAACGAAACATTTATTGGAATGTCAGAAATTGTGTTCTCTGCAATGGACGATGAAAAATTGCTTACTACCCGTAGCGTAAAAGTTCAAGTAGATGCAAAACCAAATGAGGCTCCTAACATTGTTGTTGATACAATCGTGGTTCCTTTTGGAAAGAATGTTCAATTGACAATTGCCGATTTTGCATCAGATGATTATACTATGTCTTCGGAATTGAAATTTATGTTCGATTACGATGGCGAAAATATATTGGTGAACAAGTGGAAAAATACATATCTACGTATTCAAGCTGCCGAAAGCGATTGGTCTGGTAAAGATGTTATTTCTATGTCATTTACCGATGGCGATGGTTTGACAACTCAAAAAGATGTTGTGGTTATCGTTCAAGCAGCCGAAAATAAGGCTCCAGTTATTGCCGAGATTCCACAACAAAACGAAATTGGCGATGAATTGTTCCCAAATATCGATTTGTCAAAATATGTGACAGATGATTACACATCTCCATCGTCAATCGTTTGGTCAGCATCGACTTCAGAAAACGTGAGTGTTAAATTCTCAGGTTGCTATGCCGAAATCGCCGATTTGAACGAATATTGGCGTGGTGCAGAAGTGATTACTTTCACAGCTATGGACCAAGGTGGTTTAACAAGTTCTATAGATGTTACATTCTATCGTATGACAGAAACATCTGAAACAGAAACCGAATTTGGTTGGTACGGAAAACCAACGGTAAATATTATCGTTTCTCGTTATAATGGTACTCCAAAAGATGAGTTTACATTGATTGGTACATTCTACGGCTCAAATTGTTCTGGCGAATGGGTTATTGGCAATAAGGAATTGAAAGATCCAAACGCTTTGATTCAAAATGTTACATTTGACGAAACTGGTTATTATGATGTAACATTCAATGTTCAATATGGTGAAGGTGAAATTACTTCTTTGTACGAAAAACTTTCGGTATATGGTGTTGAAGAACGTAATCCAAGTCTTTGTATCGGTGATTCAAAAACATTGACTGCTACCGATGGTGTTGATTCATATTTGTGGAGCAATGGCGAAACAACTCAGTCAATCACTGTAGATCCTAAAGAAACTACAGAATATACATTGACAATGAAAAAAGGTTTGACTACGTTGAATGATACTGTTACAGTAAGAGTTTCTATTCCAGTTAAATTGCCTAAGGATTCTGTTATGTGTGCGGGTACAACTTACGAACTTGAAGCTATTGGCGAATATGTTTCTTATAAATGGAATACAGAAGAAACATCAAAATCAATTGTGATACCTGCAGAAGAAAAAACTTATACAGTTGAAACACTTGACGAAATTGGTTGTACAAGTTCTGCAAGTTTCGCTGTAACAAAAGTTAATGATTTGCCAGCAATTGATTTAGGTGAAGATAGAACAATGTGCGACAAGGAAACTTTGACGTTGACTGCTCCAGAAGGTATGAAGTCTTATCAATGGGATAATTTGATTAATAATGGTACTGAGGTTAACTCAACAGAGTCGTCAATTGAATTGACTAAATCTGCTGTTGTTGCAGTTGCAATTGTTGATAACAATATGTGTGAAAATGCAGACACTGTTGAGGTTACATTTACGTATCCATATCCAGAGGAAATTGGTGTTATTACATTTAGCGAATCAAGCAAGAATATCATAGTTGCTTGGGAACGTACAGCTGATGTTAATACTGATAAATATCAAGTTCAACGTCAATCGACAAACAACGAATGGGAAAATGTTGGCGAAGAAGTTCCATTTAGTGAATTTGGAATTGTTGTTGACGAAGCAACAAATTACGAAAGTCGTGGATACAAATATCGTTTGGTTACAACAGATGGTTGTGGAAATCAAGCATATAGTGGCGAATATCGTTCTTCATTCTTGCAACCTGTAACAACAACCGAAGGTAAATTTGGTGTTAATTGGTGGACATATCAATCACCACGTGAAGGCAATGTTGTTGGAAGCTATTTGTTGCGCAAAACTGATTCGGAATTGAAAGCAGACGATGTAATAGAAGGTTACGAAATTCTTGACAAATTCTCTTCAGAAGATGATTATATCGGTTGGACAGACACTGAAGGTTTGTTGAAAGCTGGCGATGTCGTTCGTGTAGCATTTGAGTTGGACAAAACAGTGTACGAAAATGCAATCAAAGATAAAGATGGTGAAATTATTGAATATCAAAATTTGAAATCTGAATCGGGACCATTTGCTATAGCAATTAGTAACATTGCTGAAGTTGAAAGTACAGAGGCAATACTTGACTTGTTCCCAGCAGATGTTGTTGTTTTCCCAACTGTGATAGAGGACAACATTATCAACGTAGGAATTGTATCAAATGATTTCAAAAACTTCACGATTGCAGTTGTTGACGTAAATGGAAAAGCTATTACAACAACGCAAACTGGCGATATTACAAAAGCTTTGGTTCAAATTCCAACAGATTCAATGAAACAAGGTTCGTACGTTGTAAATATTTCAGTTGATGGAAAAACGAAATCTGTCAAAGTTTTGAAATAAGACGAAACGTATTTAGCATTTTAATTGCTAAAAATTTGAAAGGGTCGGTTGAAAAGCCGACCCTTTTTCGTAGTTATTTATGTAGATGAGATGAATTTTATTAGGATACAATTACAAGTTGGCACCAGAAATATTCTTATTTGAGTATTTCGGAATAGAACAAATCACAAATTGCTAAACTAATAATCACTACGCACTAATCACTAATCACTAATCACTAATACCCTCCGTTATTAGTCTTCAGAGAAGAATGCAGACATACGTCTATATTCCAAGAAAATGCGTGCACGCGAAATACAACCTATGTATTTCCCATTGTCTAAAACAGGAAAGTTATAATGACCACTTTTTTGAATAGTTTTCACTACATCTTCCATATCATCGTGGGGAGAGAAGAAAAATTCTGGAATATACATCAATGTACGAACGTCAATTTTATCGTATAGTTCAGGTTGAAAAATTTTATCGCGAATGTCATCTAATTTTATCATACCATACATTATCCCATCTTCTTCATCGACAACAGGGTAAATGTTTCTTTTAGAATGTTTTATGACTTCAACCAAATCGCGCAATGTCGCGTCTGGAGAAATTGTAATAACATCTTTTTCTATTAAAGAATTGATATCTAATAATGTTAAAACAGACTTGTCTTTGTCGTGAGTAAGTAATTCTTTTTTCTTCGCTAATACGTACGTATAAACCGATGTATCTTCAAAAATTCTAACTGTTGCGTAGGAAATAGCTGATACCAACATAAGAGGTACAAATAATCCATATCCGCTTGTTATGTCGGCTATAAGGAAGATTCCTGTAAGAGGTGCGTGTAATACGCCAGCAATCATTCCGCACATTCCAAGAAGCACGAAAATTGATTCTGGGACACGAATGTTGAAGTATGAAAATACAAAGGAGAAAAATAATCCAATTGTCGCGCCAATAAACAAAGACGGAGCAAAAATACCGCCAACACCTCCAGCACCAAAAGTGAAAGAAACTGCTATAACTTTTATTAGTATAACAGCTATAAATAATGTACAAACAATCATAAATTGGTCGTGGTAGGCATAGAATGGAGTATTCACAAACAAAAAAGTATAATCGCCTCGAAAAGACATATTGATTTCTCTAAAACCTTCACCATAAAGGGAAGGAAAGAAAAATAGCATTACTCCGAGTCCAAGACCGCCAATGCACATTCGTTTTTTCTTGCTTTTAACCTTTGAGAACATTTTGTTCATAAAGACATACATTCTCTTGAAATAGACTGAAATAAGACCTGTAATAATTCCTAAAACCACAAACGATGGCACGTCTTGGAAACGATAATCTCTATTGAACATATCCACGGAGTGAAACAGCACGTCTTGTTCCAAAAAGAAATATGAAGAAAGTGTCGCAACAGATGATGTCAACATTAATGGCACAATAGACGACATGGAAAAATTAGCATAGATAACTTCAAGTACAAAAATTACTGCTGCAATTGGTGCGTTGAATATGGCTGCCATAACGCCAGCAGCGCCACAGCCAATGAGTACAACAAATTGTTTATAGTTGAGGTGAAAAAAGCGAGCGAAGTTGGACCCAAATGCTGCTCCTGTAACGATACTTGGTCCTTCCAATCCGACAGATCCTCCAAAGCCTACCGTCAAGGCACTTTCTATCATTGAGGAGAACATATTGTGAGGCTCAATAAGCCCTTTTTTTCGTGAAATGGAGTACAAAACCCCAGGTACGCCAATGTTCGCATCTGATTTGATGATATACTTAACAACAAAAAGGGTTAAGGCAATACCAATCATTGGTAAAAAGAAATAGAAGATATGTCCGTTGAATGATGGACTCCAAAGGTGTACTAAATATTGAATTCCATGCACCATTGATTTTAGAATAACTGCCGCTAAACCAGACGTTAATCCCAATATGATACTGAGAGCATACAGCAATTGCTTGTCAGAAATTCTTTTTAATCTCCAACGATATAATTTCTTTACTATTCTTTTCCATGAAATCATCGTGTGCAAAAATAAAAGATTCAAAGTACTAAATCTATTTTTTTTACGTTTTATTGTTAAATTTTTTAGAAAGTATCAAACAAATATGGCTTCAAATTGTTGTTCGAACACGAATCAAACATATTCTAATTGTGAGAAAGGACGAATGCAATACGCTCCGATACTTTCATTTTTTCAATTCTTTACTTTTAATTTTTAATTCCTTCGCCTATGGATGAATTTTACACGTTACATTTTCAACATATCAATTCCTATACAAATAGAAAAAAACGATTAGAAAAATCTATTTCTTTTTTACAAAATTATTGTCGTTCATTTTGTTATACCAAAACAACAATGATAAAATCTCGAATGTTTTTTTTGAATTGAAGAAAATATAGTCCACAACTGTTAGATGTTGGAGTTTTAGTCTTCCAAGTTGTAAGGCGTTTCTTGGTAAACATAATAATTTAACCAATTGCTATATAGTAAATTACTATGAGCTTTCCATGTGTTTAGAGGTGGAAGAGATGGGTTATCGTGTGGAAAATAATTTTCAGGTATATTGACATCTAACCCTTTTGATTTGTCTCGAAAATATTCGTCACTGAGCGTGAGCGTATCGTATTCGGAATGACCAAAAACAAAGATATTTTTTTTGTCTTTAGACATCATTAAATACGGACCAATGTTCAAGCCTTCGCAAATTACATCAACTTTGTCTTTTTGTGCTTCAACTTCGTTAGCTAATAGGTAAGAATTGCGAGAATGCGGTACTAAAAATTCATCATCAAATCCGCGAACAATTGGTTCTTTTGGACAACAAACATGATGTTTGAAAACACCAGAGATTTTATCGTCTCGCCAATGTTTATCTATACCATAGTAATAATATACAGCTGCAAATGCCCCCCAACAAATGTGAAATGTTGATGTTACGTTTGTTTTGGTCCATTCGTAAATGTTTGTTAATTCTGTCCAAAAATCAACATCTTCGTATTTTAGATGGTCGAGAGGTGAACCTGTAATAATAAGACCATCTAACTTTCCAACTTCATCGATTGACTTATAGAATGTGTTTAGATATTCTGCAGAAGTATGTTTGGGCGTATGAGTTTTGGTATAAAGTAACACCACTTCAACTTGTAAAGGCGTATTAGAAAGCATTCTAATTAGTTGAGTTTCTGTTTTTTCCTTTATCGGCATAAGATTTAGTATCCCAATACGAATAGGTCGAATATCTTGCGACATTGCACGACTATTATTCATAACAAATACATTCTCTTCGCGAAGAATATCACCCGCAGGCAATCTATCTGGAATATTTACAGGCATAATTACTTATTTGCGCGCAAAGATAAAAAAAACGGAATAATATACAAAGGTGGTTATACTATCATTTGTAAACGAGTAGAGACGTGCTGCAACACGTCTCTACATAGAAATTTTTGTATGTGAAATTATTATTTAATTACTTGAATGTCTTCTAGATAGCGTTCTATTGTACTGCCATCAGAAATTTGAATTACAGCTTTTTCCCCACTTCCAGCTATAATCAATTCAATGATTTTTCCTGCATGCCATTGCCCTTTATCACGGTACATTGCTGTTTGACCGACTTGGATTTCAGGGAACTTCGTAACTGGAATTTCATCCTTAGGTTCTTTCGCTTTTGCTTCAGCATCTTGTCGTTCAATTTCTTCTGCACGACGACGACGTTCTTCTACACTAACCACAGTTTGAGTAGTCGCTGAAGAACTTGAAACTTGTTTTGTATCTTCTTTTGACTTTTTCGTTGCTTGTTCTTTGTTAGAACTTTCTTTAGAAACTTTTTCTTTCTCAGTTTTTTCTTTGGCTGTTTTTTCAGTTTTTTCTTTTGATGCTTGTGTTTCAATAGAAGCAGACGTTTCAGAAGCCGATTGATCTTTTTTACGTGAGAAACCACTTCCGCCCAATGAAATATATTGTCTCCAACCAATAGATATTGACAAAGCACCAGCAGATCCCTTAAAGTCTCCAGTCTCTGATTTTACATTATATTTCATTGGAACCATATAAGCTGCTGATATCAAAAATCCGCCCAAATCAAATCCTATTTCTGGTCGAATACCAAGAGAGAAGGCACTTTTCCCTTCTGCTATTAAATCATCGCCATAATATACATCAGGAGTTGAAAATTGACTTAACCCAAGTCCTAATGCTACATACGGACTCACTTTTTTCTCTGGAACCAATAGTCGATAGTGACCTTTTACTCCATATAGAGATAATCCATACATACCAATATCAAAGCCAGCAGAACTTTCGCTTCCAAATAAAGCATTTCCTACGTATGTAATTCCAGCAGATAATTTATTATTAAATCTGTCGAAACACATCATAACGTCCGCATCATATCCAATACCAAAAGAACTTAATTTATCTCCTGTAACATCGTCTTTAAAAATATCGCCTTGTGGATTGGCGTAACCTATTTGTCCTGAAAAACTAAATAGTTGTGCATTCACACTTGTTCCAAACAGCAACAAAAAGCACAAAACACTAATAAGTTTATTTTTTTTCATAAAAAATCGTTTTATGATTTATACAAGCAAATATATAAAAATATGAAGTATTACAACTATATTTTTACAGAACAAAAAACTATTTCTTAATTGAATGCTGAATTATTGCAGAAAATACTTTTGCTTCGTTCAAACCTTCTGCTCGCATTTGTTTCGGAACGATACTTGCTTTGCTCATTCCTGGATTTGTATTGATTTCTAAGAAATTAAGTTCTCCTTCTGCTGTAATGATGAAGTCAACGCGACAAATACCAAAACAACCAAGGTATTTGTAGATTTTTCCTGTTTCTGCTTTGCATGCCTTTGTTATCTCTTCGGATAGTTCTGCGGGTGTAACTTCTTCGCTATAACCACTTTCGTATTTTGCTTGATAGTCGAAAAATTCGTTTTTGGTGCGAATTTCTGTTATTGGTAGCACGTGAACTCCATCTTCAATTTCATATACGCCAACTGATACTTCGGTTCCTTTAACAAAGCGTTCAATAATCACTTCATTATCTTCGCTGAATGCTTTTTTGATGGCGGGAATCATATCTTCAGCAGTCTTTACCTTTGATACACCGAAACTTGAACCACCATTGTTTGGCTTTACGAAGCAAGGTAGTCCAACTTTGTCAATAATTTCTTGTACATTTATTTCATTCCATGTTCGTAGTAATACTGCATCGGCTGTATGAATACCAAAGGATTTTAGGAATGTTTTTGTTGCATACTTATTAAACGTGAGTGAACCAGCAAATACGCCACAACTTGTGTATGGAATACCAAGTAAATCCCAATATCCTGGCATTTGTCCGTCTTCACCTGGAGTACCATGTATGGAATTGTAAACACAATCAAATGTTATTTTTTGACCTTTGTAGTTACATGAGAAATCACTTTTATCAATTGGAAATTCGCCTTCTGGCATTTGAACCATCCAATCTCCGTGAGAGATAAATACTGTATAAACATCGTATTCATTTTTGTCTATCATTCCGCTAACTTGAATAGCGCTATTTTTTGAAATATCTGACTCTGAAGTAAAACTTCCTCCAACGACTGCAATTTTTTGTTTCATTATTTTATTTTTTATGTATTTCTATGTAATCTGAAATTTGTTGATCGTATGCTTTTGAAAGTTGCTTGATAATTTTATTATCAATTTGATATTCAATGTTTTTTACATTTCTTATTGGTAATACTTTTGGTGAAGTTCCTGAAATGAAAGCTGCATCAAATGTTTGTAATTCATCTAAAGAGATTTTTCGTTCTTCTATAGGAATCTGTAGTTGGTGAATTAAGTCAAGTATTTGCAATCTTGTGATTCCGCACAATACATCTTCTGCGCGAGCAGTAATGATTGTGTTTCCTTTGATGAAAAAAGTATTTGATTTACTTCCTTCAGTCACATTATTTTGACTGTCAACTAAAAGGACTTCATAAACACCAGTTTCTGCTATTTTCTTGTAAGCGTTCGTTTTTACTGCTGCCTCTTGTTTTACATTTGGATTCAATCTTTCACCAACGTATGTGCCACATGAAACGCCATTTTTGTACATTTCTGTTGTGGGATAAGAGTGTTTTATCTCATAGACTAAAAATTGAGATGTATCTGCAATGTAATAGACACAACGAATATTACCATTTATCAAATTCGTTTGTGCGATAAAGGAGTTTATCGAACTGGAGAATTCTGATTCGTTAAATGGTCTCTTTCTATTGGATAGGTCAAATGATTTAAAAAAACGAGCGGAGTGATCTTCTATAAAAAGAGGTACAGAATCGACTACTCGTAGCACATCATAAATTACTGTTGCTCCTTGGGGAATTGTAATCGTCGTAGCATTTTGGAGTGAACCATCGACAAGGATTTTTTCTGAAATACAATCGGCAACCATTATTTTTTAGTTTTTGTAAAACTAACGAAAAATGACCGATTGTGATAGGGCAGTTTTTGTTTTTTTTTAACTAATTATTCACGTAAAAAAAAGAGACGATATTGGCGCATCGTCTCTTGAATTTTATCAATCGTGTTATCTTAGATAATGATATACACCTTGTCAGTAATTTAGTTATCAGTTGTCAAACGAATCTCTTTGAGTATTTGACGTATCATTATGAAAATCGAACTGAGAACTAACTTCTAATACCTGATTACAAATGATTGTGTTGTCAACTTGTATATTGTTCCTTTATTTTATTATAATTTGTTGAATTGTTCCGTTATTGTTTTTCCAGAATCAAACATTATGGAAATAAAATAACATCCATTTTTGAGTAGTGAAACATCTATACTATTGTCAACCATATTAACTGTAGTAGTTTGTCCATTTTGATTGGTGATTTTGACCATTTTTATAGATTCTGCTGATAGAATATTAATTCTATCTACACATGGATTTGGATAGATAGTAATGTTTGTCTCGATTTGAGCAATTGCTGTTGGTATTTTTGCTGCATTGAATGCGTCAATAGCATTTTGTAGATTAAGAAGAGCATTGTCAATCTCATCTCGAGTTGTTGCCTTGTCATTCGCTTCTGTTGCATTTTTGATTGCATTTGCAAGTTCGTCTATCGCTTCTTGTGGATACAAATCAGTTGTAGCTGAGGCAACAGTTTTTGTTGCAGAACTGATAAGATTCGTTAATATAATATGGTCTTTTGTCGTTTTAAATGTGTTAATAGATTCTTGCAGTGCTGCTACAGCTTTTGAAATGTCTTCTGCTGTAGATGATGGCATTGCGTTTACGTCAGCAGCATTGTTAATTGCCGTTGCAAATTCATCAATAGTCTGTTGAACGTAAACTGTTGTCGTTGCTTTTTCATATAATGTGTTAGCTGTAATTAAAAGTTCTGTTAGTTCAACACGATTCGTGCTTGAAGGAGTGAAATTTCGCCCAATCAATTCAACTTCGTCAATCCAAAATTCTCCAGAACCAGAAACAACTTTCCATTGAAGTCCAGTCACTTCTGTAACATAACCGCTAGTTATGAAATCATCAGCAATATCTTCCCATTCTAGGCTTACCAGTGTCCATTCTTCGTGTGCTGGAATATCATGGGTTTGATATGAGTAGTTTGCATTCTTTTTCGTAATTGTTTTTGCTTCCAAAATACAAGCATCACCTTTGTGATAGAAAGAAATGCCTGTAGAACCAGAGCAATTGAGCGGATTTTCGCTATTCAAGATATTAAATCCTACGCCAGCATAACTTTTTATGTTGGTAAATTTAAAATCAACTGAAGTTGCCGTTTCGTTTGCACCACCAGCAACCATAGCATACGATTGAACAGATCCATCAGAATAAGAATACCATCCACCGCCTAATAAAGTATTGTTGCCATTTTCGCAGTCAGCCAAAAGAGTATTCCCTCCAACTTCATAAACATTGTTAGTTATAGGGAATTTGATAAATGGTTTTAATTTTCCCCCTTGTTGGCTCTCAATATTTTCACCATTGTATGATAGAGATAAAATTGTTTCTGAAGATACCTCTATTTCATTCAAAGTAAATGTAAGGGTATTTTTGTTGCATGAAAGTGTTGCAATAGCATTTTCTTGTAATTCACCATTGATGTACAACGAAAAATTGCTGAAGTCAGATATGTCTTCGTTCATATTCTTTGAGCAGACCATAGAAATAGTTTTCCCATCCGTTTCACAAGAGGTTACAATTGGATTAACAACAATTTGTTCTGCACCGCCTTCAAGATCAAAAAAGTTTGCTGCATTGCCAGAAGTAACTAGTAAATAGAGCATTTGTAGTGTTGGCGAATAATAAGGCGATTCTGACCTAGACTTTAAAACAGAGTGAAAATTATCAAGATCGTCTTGGTGTTGATCATCACACATTAATGCACAAGCAAAACTACCAAGCCAAGCACTATTCCCACCATTGCTTTCATACACTAAATCTTCGTAAGATGCACCAGTAAGATTAGAATAATAACCCGATAGTAAAGGCTCTTCTAATAACCCTTTAACAGACATCATTTCTATTGTTTTAGACATCATAGTTTTGCTACTCTCTGAACCAAACCAAAGATAATCCCATGCAACTCGCCATGGCGTTCTACATGCATCCCAACCAAAGTCTGGCGAAGACGCGTCATTGCTACGAATAGCAGGTGTGCCATCCCAATTGCTCCAGTTTGGCCACAAACCATTATGTTGAGAAATCTCCAAAAATGTGTGACTATCGTCATATACACGTTGCCAATCGTGTTTTGTTGAAAAATCAAACAACTTTTGTGCTTGCATAAACACACCTATAGAGGCAAGTGTAAAATAGCAAGGGTTTGCTATACTATTCCAACTATCACCAGGATTAAAAACTTTGAGTTCTTTACTATTGATTGTGCGTGTGCCAACTTCTTTTTTGTAAATGGCATTCAATATGGTTTCAGCTTCTTCTGCATATACAAAATTTGACGATTTCCCCCATTGCTTTGCAGCTAAACAAAGAGCTAAAGCAACGTCTAAATCGGCATCAGTCGCTGCGTTGTATGAATTAACCTTTTCAAATCCTTCGATTTTCCAATTCATTAAGCCATTTCCATTACTCCATTTTTTGTAGTAGGCATAGAGTTTGTCAAATCTTTCTTGACAGAATTTGTTCGTTTCGTTTGCCATATACACGTAAATCAACATTCCATATCCAATACCTTCGGAAACAGTATATGATTCTGTATCAAAACGAATTCTTCCATATTGTCCATCAGAACTTTCTTTGTACATTTTTCTATCCCATGAGGAAAATCTTGATTGAATTTTTTCGTTATCAGCAAGGGTCGCGGCATTTCCATACGGATAAGCATACTTTGTTTCATTCATTGGGAATGGATAGGATTGTCCCAAAACGACCAAATAAACTATAGAATAGACGAATGTTAAAAAAATTTTCTTTTTCATAAATTTCAAATTATTTTTATTTACAAAATAACGATAAATATAATTAAGAAACAAGTAGTAAAAGGGAAAAGATATAGTGATATTTTTTACTTTTTGCTGTGTATGAATTTTTTTACTATTTCGCCATTTTTATCAATAATTTTTAAAGAATACATACCTACTGGTAGGGTAGAAATAGGAATAGAAATCTTCCCTGTTATTGTTGTATGATTGTTGGCGTATAAACAATTCCCTTGTGTGTCGTAAATGGAAATGGTGGCATTGGCGTATGCTTTCTTTAAAAATTTTATAGTTACAATATCAGTACAAATAGTCGGATAAACTATGCAATCACTTGTTGTTTCTAATTTTGTTGATAGTGTGTTTTTTAAAGGATATCGGGTTGTGTTGGAATCTTTATTGAAGTGATATTTTGATTTTGCTATAATTGGTTGTATAGCCACGTTATAAAAAATGGATAAATCGGTGTATCTATTGTTTTGTGATGAGTTAGAAAAATAACCATCAACTTTTGACTCAGCATCATAATAAAGGTAGAGAGATATATTGTCTTTGTAATGTGTTGTATCAAAACATATTCCTGTGTAAAAAATAGAGTCAATTGTTATGAGTGAATCAAGTTGAATTTGGTTAAAATAATTCTTTAGTAATTCGGAATTATTAATATTTGATTGGTAAATTTCATCAAAATTTTCGTTCCATAACATAAGCGAAGTCTGTCCTTTTTCGTATGGATTGTTCGCAATTGCCAACTTTACACTTCGTATTGTGATTGTAGAATCAACAATATATTTGTTGAAGAAACAATTGGCATTACATTCGTTTGGTCCGCTCCAATTAGAAACTTCTTGAGATTGGACAGTTTCGTATTTTGTTGTTGTTTTTATATTGCCAATTGAGTCTATGCCAAATAGTTCGTTCGTGGGATTTTTAATTATAGAGTCAAAAATCATTGTTTTGAAAAATGGTTGTGTGAAATAGATGGAATTTAATGTATCAGGACGTTGCGTCGTGTGCATTACTATAGCGAGTCTTGAATTAAATCCTAATGATTTAGTATTTGTCCATTCTTTGGGGTGTTTAACAAATGTTGTTGACTTTTCGTCGGTTTTTGCTTGGAAAGATGAAAATGCGGTTGTATTATTTTTTAATTCGTATCCAATCCAGAAACTTCCATTGGGGGATAGTGGCTCATCAAATTTCGTATAAATGGTAATAGAATCTTGTTTCATTGATTCGTCAAGTGGTTTAGAAAAAATGACTTCTTCTGGCTTTGAATTACCTTTCCAAATGATTAATTGAACATCTGATAAATCTTGATTTTGTTCTATTTTACCGCACATTGTTACATCATATATTGAAGCGTTTGTGTAAAATTGTTCTGCAATGGCAGTCCAACCAATTTCATTGCTACTTGTCCATAATCCAGACGCTTTGTCTCCAAAATCGAATACGAACAAAGAATCGGTAAACCATATATTTGAAAGAATATTGGCAGGCATAGAATATGGGTCATAACCTTCACAGGTTGTTGAACCAAGGTTGAGTGGATCAAGCCATATATCTAAACGATTGTTGGCATTTGGATAGTAATCCCATGAGTATGAAAATTTTGAAAAGAAATCATTTATCGGGTTTTCACATGTAGCTGCACCACCCGATAAATCACCTATCACCAGATGTTTGCTATCAAATAATGCCGCGCCAGATGACCCACCTTCGGTTGTTCCCTCGTCCCATAGGCTAACTTTCCAATGTCCATTTTCGGCGTATGTTTTTGTCTCTGTTTGAAATGTTACACTTTTGGGAATATTAGAACTTGTGGAGATTTTTTTTACATCTCCTTTGGGGTGTTGTATGCAAACGGCTCCTTTTGATATCTTTTCGGATCGATTCCAACCTGCGTAGTATGGATTGTATGATTTGGGTGGAACAGTATTCATTTTCAATAAAGAAAAATCAAGTTTCCCTTTGCTATCGGCTGTTGCAACTAATTCCGAGCCAGAAATTGTCTTCGCTTTAGTTGGTGTATTTTCTCCACAAACTTCGTTTTCATAGTCAAAATAGAAAACGGTTTTGAGTGCGCTAGACTCGTTTGATACACAATGATTTGCGGTTAGCACGTATGGTGTATTGTCTCGTGTTGTATTGGCAACTAATGTACCTGTACAAAGTGTTACTCCTCGGATTATCAATTTACATACAGCTCTTTTTTCTATTTGCCAAGCATTTCCAGATTCGCAATTAATGTCAACCGAACAACTTGAGGCGGATTTGAGCTGATTCTCTGTTGAATGAAGAACATTTTTGTAATCGTGAGACACTTGTGTTATAATCCAATTCCCTTGTATTTTAGCATTTTGAGGTTCTTTATACGTAACTATAATGGAATCACCTTTTATTATTGAAGTTGCAAGAATTCCCGTTTGGTTCATTTCATTTGAAGAATACGAAATACAGTCGGTAGAATCGGCACTACATAGTGAAATAGTAGCACCTTCGGGAACGAAAATGTGTTCAAATATTACGTTTAACGAATAAGCACCTTCCGAAATAATAGAAAAACGATACCATATTGTATCATTTTCAATAAAATGGTAGATCTCATTTTTATTGATTTGTGTCTCAAATGGATATGCGAATGTATAAGAATCATCGGTTTCGTATTCGGTGAAAAATTCGGGTAGTGGTGGCATTACAATATTTGTTGTTTGTAATGGAGAGATTGCTATGTTTGAGTGGGCTTGTGATTGTGCAAAAATAGAAAACGATAGGCTTACAAGACCTATCGTTATTATTGTTTGTTTTATGATTTTAGTCAAGTTCAATGCCGACAACCAAAACATCATCAATTTGTTTTTGTTTTCCTTTCCAATTTTCAAATGTTTCGTCAAGCAACTCACATTGTTTTTCCATTGGCAAGGAGCGAGATTCAAATAATAATTTTTTGAAATGTGGACCCAAGAATTTCTTATTGTGTTCTCCTCCAAATTGATCTTGAAATCCATCAGAGAACATATACAGTTTTGTTCCTGATTTGTAAGTGAATGAGTGATTTGTGTATCCATTTACAGATGATTCCGTAGCAAATGAGCCTCCAATGGCAGACATATCACCTTCAATAGTTTCAATTATATCATCGTAAATGATATACGCAACGTGGTTCGCAGCAGCTATTTGTAGCGTTTTTTCTCCCTTATCTATCAAACACAATGTGATATCCATACCATCTTCTTGGGTTTCAACAGCAGTGTTATTTTTTTGGTTGAGTGCAGCTCGGACACCAAGGTTCAGTTTGTCAAGAATGTCTGCTGGAGTGCGAAGTTTTTTATAGGTAATTTGTTGAAGAAGCGTTGCTCCAATCATTGACATAAATGCACCAGGAACGCCATGGCCAGTACAATCTACTGCAGCAACATACATTTTTTCGTCTTTTTCCATAAACCAGTAAAAGTCTCCACTTACAACATCTCGTGGCTTAAACAAAATGAATGCATTTGGAACATATTCGTGCAATAAAGACAATTTTGGAAGTATTGCCTCTTGTATTCTTTTGGCGTAACTAATGCTATCTTTAATCAAACGATTCGATTTAGACAAATCTTCGTTGTTTCGTGCCAACAAGTCACTTTGCAATTTCAGAGTTTCTTTTTGATGTTCTATTTCTGCGGTACGTTCTTGGACTAACTTATCCAATTTGGCATTTTCTTCTTTATAGAAGTGTTCTCTATATTTGATATACACGTAAATACCTAATCCTAAAATTAAGACTAATAGAGAATAGAACCAAGTAGTTTTCCAAAATGGAGGAATAATTGTTATTTTTAGTTGAGTAACTTCATCGCTCCAAATACCATCATTGTTGGTCGCTGTAACTTCAAATACGTAATCGCCACCAGCAAGGTTTGTATATGTTGCAGAGCGTTTGCTTGCATCGGTGTAGTTCCAATCCTCATCAAATCCAACTAAACGATATTTGTATTGAACTTTTGATGGCGCAACATTATTAAGTATAGCAAAATCAATAGAGAAATTGTGTTTATATGACAATTCTAATTCTTCGGTGCTTGTGATAGACTGATTTAAGATGACTTCTCCTTGATATTCTTCACCAATTTCAACAAGTTTGTTGAATATTTTTAATTCTGTTATGACAACTTTACCTGTGTAAGTATCGTTTATAATGCTGTCAGGGTAAAAATATGTTAATCCTTGTGCGCCACCGAAAAATAGTATTCCTTTTGATGATTTGAACGATGCGCGTTCGTTGAACGAGTTTCCTTGCAAACCGTCTGATAAGTTGTAGTTCGTAAATTTTTCCGCAAAAGGAGCAAATTTTGAAATACCATAACAAGTTCCAATCCAAACATTTCCTCGTTTATCTTCTTGCATAGACAAAACCATATCATTTGTCAACCCATGGCTTCGTTGCGTATATGATTCAAATGTTTGTTCTTTTCGATTGAATTTGCAAATTCCAGCGCCTCCAGTTCCAACCCAAAAAGTTCCGTTTCCAGTTTCAAGTAGTGAATATACTATTTCGCTATTGAGAGAGCGAGGATTGTTTCTATCTTGAGTGAAAAATGTTACGTCTTCGGTTTCTGGATTTACACGCATTACGCCTCTACCATTGGTTCCTGCCCAAATAAAATCTTGAGAGTCTTGCATAACACACCAAATCACGTTTCTCATAAAATTTGACGAATTGACATCGTATGCGGTAAATTTACATTTCTCCCACTCAAATTTGCACAACCCACCTCCATACGTTCCAATCCACAATCGTAATTTATTGTCAAGGCACATTGCTGTTACAGCACTGTTAGACAACACATTGGTTGCATCTTCAATGTACAAATAGTGATCTAATACACCTTTTTCTAATGAAAAACGGAATAACCCATTACCATCAGTCCCCAACCAGAAAAAACCTCGTGGATCTTGGACAATAGAGGTTATCATATTGAAACTATTCTTACTATCTTTAGGACTTTGGTAAACTCGTTTTACGTTGAAGTTTTTGTCGTAATAGACTAACCCTGCATTTCGTGTGCCTACTAAGAAATTACCATCGTGAGCGGGTGAAAAGTTAGAAATCTCCAAAATGGAAATAACATTGTCTGATGTCAAAGTTGTGTGAAAATCTTGACTGGGATGGAGAATTGAAAATTTCTTCCTATGGGTATTGTATTTATTTAAACCCGCTGTCTCAGAACCAACCCATAAAATGCCAGATTTATCACGTAGGATAGACAATATATTATTAGAAGAAAGAGCATATTCATGTTGATGCATTTTTTCGCATCCGAGAAATTTCTTGGTATTTAAATCGTATATATTAAGGCCTCCACCTCGCGTGCCGACATACATTATATTGGTAATGGTATCTTCAAAGAAAGTCCATACAATATCATTTGACAAGGAAAGCGTGTCTAATGGGTTATTTTCAAATACATCGTAGTGATATGAAAGAGGGTTTAATACCCCAAACCCACCATAATATGTTCCTATCCATAAATCTCCATTTTTGTCGTTTTCAATGCTCATAATGTCGTGAGCAATGAAATCAACATGGGTGAAAATACCTGTTTTTTTATCAAACTTATCAAGACCACCACCTTCGTTTACGCCAACCCATAGGTTACCATAATTATCCTTGTTTACAACGCGAACTTGATTACTCCCAATTGAATTACTATTTTTTGCATCGTGCTTGTAAACTGTAAATTTATGAGTATTTCTATCAAAGCTGTTTAGACCACCTCCATACGTGGCAATCCAAAGCAATCCATCATCGTCCTCAACAATATCATATACATCGTTGTTGCTCAAAGAATTAATATCATTGGGATCGTGCATAAATCGAGTAAACGTCTCCGTTGTCGGATTATATACATTCAACCCGCCTCCTAAGGTGCCAATCCATATTTTTCCGTATGAGTCAAGGTATAAACACAAAATACGGTTACTTGAAATTGTGGTCGTGTCATTGGCAACGGGTTTAAATATTTTAAAAGTATAACCATCATAGCGGTTCAATCCATCTAATGTTGCAAACCACAAAAAACCAGTTGAATCTTGTAAAATAGAGTTGATTCCTACTTGGGAAAGACCATCTTCCATTGAGACTTGCTCAAAGTACATATTGTTTGGCTGTTGTGCAAAAGCAACAACAGAAAGCAGAACAAGAATAGTATGTAAGAATGCTCTTTTCATTAGAAAATTGAAATGCTAAATTAGAATAAATTTTTTTCAAAACAAAAAGAAATGTGAAAAATCAAAAAAACAATCTGAAAATTAGATTGATTTTTTTTAAAAGGGTATATATTTGCAATTGTCGTATTTTGGAATTTTAGTATTTGCGACCTTCTAAGTAACAGTGTGTGAATTAAATATAAAGCCTATGAAAAAGTTTTTACTATTGACAACGATGTTTTTGTGCACAATTTTTACAGTGTTTGCACAAAGTGAGGCAAAAAATGAGGGAATGACTCTAACGAGTTCGTTGTCGGGGTCGGTGGTGTCTGCAAATGGAGATGGCGCAGACTTTCAGTTTTCTGTATCTATGGATTTAGGAACAACAAGTTTGGTGTTGTACGGTACAGATGAAAGTATGAAAAAATTGACGTGGAGTTATAATGAATTTCCATCTACAGCAGGCGAAATTATGCTTCAGGAATTTTCTGGTAAAGAAGTGGCTGATACTGCAGTTACGTTTCGTGTTGGTTCCTATGGAAAGTTGGAGTTATATGGATATGAAAGTGAAACCTTGATTGTTTCTGTTGAGGTTACGGTTAAGTCTCTTCAAGGTGAAGAGAAGGTTTACATAATTAATGACGGAGAATTAAATCTCGTTGTCGGTGATACAAAAGAATTGACATTATATTATGATGGTACTAAGTACGAGGGAGAAGTAAAGTGGGATATTACTTCAGATGTCCCTCTTGATAATCCTATCGCGGTAATTAATGGCAATATTGTTTATGCTGCGGCAGAGGGTTCTTGTCAAGTAGTTGCATTAGTTGATGGTGTTAAAGTAGCAAGTGCTTCCGTAATAATAACGAAAAAGAAAACGACCCCAAAATATAGCTTTTATACAGGCGATGATTTGCAACTTATTGTGGGTGATACGCAGTGGCAATGTTTGTTTGTATATGACGAAATGGGTGAAAGTACCATGTACGAAGGTGTCGTTGAGTGGAATATAGAAAATGAGAAAACAGAAGTGATTGCTTTACAAGATGCTGAGACATCATATGCAATTAATATGTCAGCAAACGCAATTGGTTCTGCAAAACTTTCTGCAAAAGTTGATGGCGAGGTCGTAGCAGAGATGACTGTCCGTGTTCGCGACTCATATAAATTATTACCTGAAACATTTACGTTAGAAGCTTCGGGAGATACAATAACATATTATGTGCTTAATTCTCAGGGAGATACTGTAAAACCATATTCTTATGAACTTCAGCGTAGATGGTTGGATAATCAACCTCATATTGAGCATGGTTTGGCAACTGATGGATATGGTATAATGGTTTGGGGAACTGGATATGATTATTCAGAAGGATCATTGTATGTGTCGGTCGAAGATCGTGGCAATGTATATGAAAACGTAATCTATCAGCTAATTTCTTCGGAATATACTGGTGAAAGATATGTGGCGCAAGATGTTTCTTTAATCTATGGTGGAGATTCTCAGGATTTGGTGATTCTGGATTCTTCAGAGGAAAGAGTAGCACTTCCAGATGGTTTTTATATCGACTATGACACTAATTTTGTTTCTATAAAAGATGGAAAAATTACTCCATTAAAGTATGGTCAGCAGAGTTTACGTATAGTAGGTAAGTCTGGCGTTATGTCGTCGTTCAATGTTACTGTAACAAGTGAGTCTGGATATGCTATAGAAATATGGTCTGGAGAACAAATCACAGTAGGTGATGAATTATATATTGACTTACAGAGAAAAGAAGATGATTTTGCTTATTTACAATCGGTAGATAATCCAACATTTGTCTCTAATGCAGAGGACATTGCTACTTGTGAAGGAAATATGTTGCATGCCGTTGCTCCTGGAGTTGCAATAATAACCGCTATGGTCGATAAGGAACCTGTTGCGGAAATTTCTATTACAGTTGTAGCAAAGGAGGTAATAACATATAAGGTATCTCCGTCAGAAGGATTTGAATTAACAGTAGGCGAGACACAGGATTTTACATTGTATGTTGGAGATTCAGAATACACTGGAGATATTGAATGGATTGTAAATGTTATATCGGATGGTTCGGGCGAGACAGGTAAAGAACTTGCGAAATTCGATGGTAATATATTGTATGCGAATAAACCAGGACTAGTGCAGGTGTTTGCAATGATAACTACTGGCGAATACAATAAGCAGACTATTCAAGGACCAATAGTTGAAATTCTGAAAGCTAAAGACTACAGTTTCTCATTCGAAAAAGAGTCATATACGATAGTTGCGGGTACGAGTTCAACACTTTCATTATTAATAGGTAGTGACCTAAAGTTGGATGATGTTGTATTTACACTTTCAAGTACAAACGAACAAGATATAATGGTATCAACAGGTCAGAGCAGATCAGATATCGTTGTGTATTCCGAAGCTCCTGGCGATTACGAAATTGCGGTGTCATTTGAATATGGCGACGAGAGGTTGAAGGCAGTTACGACAGTACTTGTTGAACCTGTAGCTTCATATCAGATAGGCGATGGAAAATATTCGTTGACTGTCGGTAACACGAAAGAATTGATATTGTACAAAAATGACGCAGTGTACGAAGGCGATATAGAATGGAACGTGTTTGAAGATGAATCAGGTTCTGCACCTTGTGTAGAATTGTTCGACAATGTAATGTCTGCTTTGCATGCTGGATCTTGTATAGTAGAAGCTAAAGTTGATGGCAAGGGAGTGGCAACGGCACCAGTTACAGTTTCCGACTTAGAAGTTATATATAGTCTTGAAGAAGAAAAATATGTAATGAATGTTGGCAATGTTAGAGAATTGATATTGTACAAAAACGATAATGTATATGAAGGTGCCGTAACATGGAAGGTTGAGGATTATCAAAGTATGATAATTGCCGAAGTTGACGAATACGGTTATTTACATGCTAATTACGAGGGTGTTACAATGGTGTATGCATTGATAGATGATAACATTGTTGCACAATCTTCGTTAGTCATTGAAGGCTCAGGAAATTCAAAATCTATAGGTTTCACAGAACCAGGCTACTCGGTAACCGAAGGCGAAACAACATTTATGTGTCTTGACCTCTATGGCTTTGATTCTGGTTTTACAATTGATTATGAATTAAGTTCGGAAGACATTGCCTCGTGCGAATTTTATTACGAATCGAATTGCTTTAAGTTAGAAGGATTGACAACTGGTAGAACAATGTTGTACGTAACATTGAATGATGGTGAAGATAAATACACAGCTTCAGCTGCTATCAGCGTCAATGCCAAACCTATTGTGCATTTCGATCAAGAAAAGTATTTCATGTCAATAGGAGATGAGGTAACGGCAAAATTGGTGTTCGAACAGGACATAACGCTACCTGAAGATGACGCGATGAAAGTTGAATTTGAAAATAAAGATTTGTTTGAAATTCTGGAAATCAACAAGTATTCTGTAACATTTAAAGCTCTGCAAACTGGTACGTCTTCTATTTTTGCTTCTATATACGAAGGTGCATACACTGCAACATCGAAAGTTATTGTCGGCGAGAAAATAATTATACCTGAAGACACATTGCCAGCACCATCGTGTGACTTTAGAAATAATATATATACTGTCTGTACAAGTTATGCCTTAGAATTTCCAGATGGCATTTCAATGGACAGAATGATTTTCTCTGAAATGGAATCTGAAGACATTGTATATCAATGGTACAATACTGCTGGTGAACCATTAGAAAAAGTCCCAGTTATTTATCCTACTCAAATAGGTTCATTTACATATTATGTAAGTCAAAAGATGAGGGATGGTGTAGATATGGTGAACGGTGTTATATACTACGAAAGTGAGAAAATACCTGTAACACTTAATATTCCGTATGTCCCTGCGCCAACAATCAATATGTATGACCAAAAAATATGTAATGGTGAAGATATAAAGCCATTTGTTGTGAACAAACTCAATAATATGGAGGCTTATTGGTACGATGAGGATTGGAAAGAGATTGCAACTGGTTTTGAGTTCGTTCCAACCAATATTGCTTTGGGCAAACGAGTATATACAGTGATAGTTCGCGATACGAATTGGTGCGAAAGCAAAGAACTACAAGTCTCTTTGGTAAACGGTTTCGTTGAAAAACCTGCCGTGACGTTGTTGGCTGATAAAAATGAATTCGCTCCAAATGAAGATATTTCGTTTGTTGCAAAAGCAGCAAATGATAATATTGGTATCATTTGGTCGGTTAATAATACGACAGCTATAGGCAACGAATTCAAAACAAAATTCGGCGAAGTAGGAGAATATGGAATTGTTTGCAAGGCTGTCGATCAGGAAACAGGTTGCTCTGCTTCCGATACGCAAAAAGTCGTTGTAAAAGAAGTTGTTATTCCTGTAGAAGCGATAGAAATTGTACAGAAAGACTATGATTTGTATGTCGGTGAATCGGCTATGATTGAATATCACATTATACCAGAACATGCGACAAACAAGAACGTAAATGTTCGATATACAAGTACTGGTTCTACCGATGCTGCTATTGTTCGTGGAATGAAAATCAGTGCTGTGGCTGATGGAACAGAAATGATAGTAATCAGTTCTGATGATAATCCAGAAGTTACGGCAGAATGTTTCGTGAGAGTACACAATAAGGTGAAAGGTGAGAACATTGTAATGCCATCGCTTATTACTTTGGAAGTTGGTAGCAGTTCATCTGTCAATGTTGTGGTAACACCTTCTAATGCAACGTATAATACTGTTTACTTCAAGGAAAAAGAAGATGATATCATCTCAATTACCAGCGAAGGTAATATTCTTGCAAAATCTGCTGGTACGTCAACAATATCTGCTTATACAGAAGAAGGTTTGTATGCAACAGCAACTGTGTACGTAACTGAGGAAACAAAGACAATCACCAATATCAATGTTCCGTCTGAAGTGATATTGAAAAAGGGCGAATCAATGGCTATTTCATACTCTATAGAACCTGTTTCTTTGGCAATCAAGGAAATTACTTGGACAATGAATGATGAGGAAATTGCTTCGTTCGAGGAAGGAATTATAAAGGCAAACAATGTCGGTGAAACCACTTTGACTGCATCTGTTGCTGGCATATCGCAGTCAATCAAGATAATTGTATACAATTCGAATGCTCCAGTATTGAACTTGCCTACAATGGTGAATGCTCCAGTAAGTGTTGCAAATCATGTGGGAGAATTAAAATCTATTTCGTTGGGTCAAGCAAGTATCGACTTGTCTGAATTTATCTCAGATGACTCAACTGCATTTGAAAACCTAAAAATTGAGCTAACAACCAGTCCTGCAGACCTTGGCGTTTCAAACTCTGGACCGATATATGTGATTGACGGAAAAGGTATGGAAGGTCCTGCAACAATAAATCTGTCGGTAACTGATATTGACGGATTGACAACTATAGGTTCGTTTGTCGTAAACTTCGTCAAAGAAGTTAATAAGGCACCAGAAATTTTGGTCGATACGTTGGTGGTTAAATATGGAATACCTTCATATTTCGACTTGGCAGCTCTTGCTCAGGACGACTTTACATCAACAAGTGTGTTAGAGTTTACGTTCGGAAGTGCCGAAGGTATTGAAACAAAAATCGTTGATAAGCGTTTGGTAGTTACTGCTGATTATGGTTCGAAAGAGTTTAACAACATTGATATGAGGGTTGTTGATGCGTATGGTACAGCAGCATCGAAGACGATAGTTGTCAATGTGGCTTCATTACCAAACAAGGCTCCTGTGATTGCAGTTGTGCCAAATCAGTTGGAAAACGATACAATTCCATTCGGAACATTCAACTTGAATGATTATGTTTCCGATGATTATACAGCTCCATCTGATATCATTTGGACTGTGACTTCTTCTGAAAATATTGCAGTACGAATTTCAAATGGTGTGGCTATTGTGAAAGTGTTGAACGAATTCTGGAATGGTGCTGAAGTCATTACGTTTACGGCTACAGATGAAGAAGGCTTGTCGTCGTCGGTAGATGTATATTATATACGTAATATCTCGCAAGTAACGTACGAACAACAAAAGATTGAAACCAATGCCGTTGCACCTGTTTGGGAAGGTGCTCCAACTGTTTCAATTATGACAATGCGTCAAATTGGTGTTCCAAATCAGGAATTTGTATTGATGGCTAACATTTCAAGTTTCGATTGTACGTGGGAATGGATAATAGATGGTGCTGATGGTATTGACCAAACGTCAATGCTACAATCGGTAACATTCAAGAATCCTGGTCTATATACAGTTAAAATGAAAGTAATGTCGGCCGACGGACAACACGTTGTTGAAGCTGAATTGCCAGTTCAGTTGACGGTTGTTGGTATCGAAAATCACGACATTGCGATTTGTCAGGGTGATGCAGTTGAATTGAATGCTATAGGTGATGTCAATTCGTTGTTATGGTCAACCGACGAAATCAGTTCTTCTATTTTTGTCCGTCCAAGTACGACAACAAAATATACGTTGACTATGAAGAAAGGAATGTTTACAATGACCGACGAAGTAACTGTAAATGTTTCGCTTCCTGTATCGTTGATGGAAGATTCTGTAATGTGTGCTGGAACAGAGTTCAATCTTGAAGTTCAGGGAGAATTTGAATCATATTCTTGGAATACAGGCGATATGACCAAAGCAATAGTGATTCCTGCGGAAGTTGCTACCTATATAGTTTATGCAACTGATGCAAATAAGTGCTTGAGTGTTGACACGTTTAACATCAAAACGATAAACCCATTACCTGTTCTCAACATTGCCAAAGATGCAAATCTTACACCTTGTGATGGCGAAGAAGTTACTCTTAACGCTGGTGCTGGATATGCAGAATATGCATGGACAATTACTCAAGGCGAGAATGTGGAAAACATCAACAAAGTTGAGACTGTCACTGTTGATACTACAAGTACCATTTCTGCCGTTGTGGTTGATGAAAATGGCTGTATCGGCAGCGAAGGAGTAACAGTAAACTTCAAGTATCCATACGCAGAACAAATTGGCGTTGCTACCTTTAGCGAAACAACCGACCACATTATTCTTGCGTGGGAAAAGACTATTGATGTCAATACGGTTAAATACAGGATTGAACGCGAAACTGACATGACCGACAATTGGGAACAAGTTGGCGAAGATGTGATGTTCGATGAAGCTGGTTTGGTTGTTGACGAAGACGTGAACTACAAACAACGTGCATATAAATATCGTTTGGTAACGACAGATGGCTGTAACAACGAGGCTATTAGTGAAGTTCATCGTTCTATGATTGCTACGTACCAAACACAGGATAATGGTTTGAAGACCATTCAATGGTGTGCGTACGAACCAATGAGTATGATTACTCAGTATTTGGTTTTGCGTGGTACCGATGTTACCGCAATGGATACCGTTGATAGGGTTCCTGCAAGTAATTTGTATGAAATTTGGAACGAAGTGGATCCACAATTTAAAAATGTTAAAGACCTTAAATATCGTGTTGTATTCCGTTTGAAAGAGGAAGTTAACGAGAATAAATATAATGCATTAGCATCTGTTGCTTTGCCTAACCAGTACGATGAACAAATTTTGAAAGCAGAATCTGGGCCATTTGCTTTGGCTTTGTCTAACATTGCCGAGGCTGAAAACACAACAGATATTGAAGGTATTCCATTCGCTGATGTAGTTGTATATCCAACGGCAATAACAAGTGTTATCAATGTTGCAATTGCGTCAAACGTGGAAAAAGATTTTGAAATTGAAGTTGTGAATACAAACGGACAATCTTTGTCTAAAATACATACTGGTACTATTTCAAAAGCTATAATTCAAATACCTGCAGAAGTATTTGCACAAGGAATGTATAATGTGAAGATTTCTGACGGAACGCAAACGAAAGCGTTTAAGGTAACGAAATAGAGGTAAGAAGTAAGAGGTAAGAAGTAAGAGATAAGAGATAAGAGGTAAGAGATAAGAGGTAAGAGAGAAGAGTTAAGAGTTAAGAGTTAAGAGAGAAGAATGTAGAGACGCAAGGTCTTGCGTCTCGTAGAATCATGCCGCTACTGGAACCGTCATTCTGAACGAGCGCAGCGCGGTGAAGAATCTGTTACCCTAAACAGAGAGTTACAAAGAACAATCGTCATGCTGGTGTTAAAAGACCCTTCGCCAATGCTCAGGGTGATGGCTTTGTAGTGTGTGCCACGTTTCATTGAAAAGGTTGTTTTTTGCAAAAACACACTAAATTCTTAATTGATTTGGTGTAAAAAGACACTGGAAATAGTTATATTTGCCTGCAAAAAGGCACTAAATTATGCTTAAACGTAAGATTATTAATATTTTAAATGATTGGAAGAAAAAGCCTCATAAAGAGGCTCTTTTGCTCAAAGGAGCGCGACAAATAGGCAAGACTACTGCTGTGAGGGAATTTGCTAAACAAAATTATACGCATTTTGTAGAAATAAATTTCGAGCAAAATCCCGAAGTCAAAGAGGCTTTTGCTGGTAGTAGAGATACAAGAACCATTATTAGCCGCCTGAGTTTAATGGGATACGGACCTTTTGTTGCAGGTAAAACTCTTGTTTTTTTTGATGAAATTCAAAGCTGTCCCAATGCTCGGACTGCCATAAAATTTTTAGTTGAGGATAATCAATTTGATTACATAGAATCAGGTTCGTTGCTTGGTATAAACTATGCTGAAGTAAGTAGTTATCCTGTTGGTTTTGAGTTTCAAGTGGAAATGTTTCCTCTTGATTTTGAAGAATGGTTATGGGCAAACGGCATCAGCGATGAAATAATACAAGAAGTAAAAAATGACTTTATTAACGGTAAAAACATAGATGCTGTAATACATGAGCAGTTGATGAGACTTTACCGCATTTTTTTGATAGTTGGAGGAATGCCCAAAGTTGTAACTACATACTTGGAACATATTGATTTTGCTGAAGTTATACGTCAGCAACGTATAATTGTAGATAGCTATCGTGACGACATTGCCAAATATGCTGAGAAACAAAAAACAAGGGCAAAACGTTTTTTTGATGCCATACCATCGCAAGTTGCTAAACAGCGAAAGCGTTTCCTACTTTCGGACTTGGAAAAGACTGGTAATATGCAAAAATACGAAGATGCAGCACAATGGTTGTCTGATGCAGGTATTGCATACTTCAGTTACAATACCCACACGCTTGCAATGCCATTTGAGCAATATGAAAATCGTAATCTGTTTAAAGTCTATTTACTTGACACAGGTTTGCTCTGTTCTTTATGGGGCGAAAAATTGCAATGGGAAGTAATGAAAGGCGACATTGCAATAAACGAAGGTGGCTTGACCGAAAATTTTGTTGCCACCGAATTGGTTAAACATGGACACCAATTACATTATTACGATAGGAAAAGCCGTAACGAATTAGATTTCTTGATTCGCGAAAATAATTTGGTTTCTATCATCGAAGTAAAATCGGGAAACGATTACAAGAAACATTCTGCACTGAATAATGTGTTGGATGAGTTTTCGGAATGTATTGAAAGAAGTATTGTGTTAAACAAATTCAATACCGACAAATCCGAAACCATACAATATAGCCCAATATACACCGCAATGTGGTTATAAAGTCTCAATAAGAGATTGGATGTACGTATCACTTCTGTAAATGCAAACGCAGGATTCCAATTGGAGTTCTGCGTTTTTGTATGGCAGGAAGCCAATATTTGTTTCCTCAATTTATCAATTCTTGACTCTTGACTCTACTCAATTATTTTGTCCCTCTAAATTATTAGGTATTATTTGTTTATTCCACTTTTTTTGTATTCCTTTGTACCGAGATTTGGGTAGTAAATAACAGTAACAACATCATATATAATGGTTTATACAGCGCAAACAACGACATTCGGCACACGTTCTTCTCTGAAGAAGGTGATGGCGTGTTTGTGCGCTATGCTATTGCTTGCGTGGGGAAATGTGTGGGCAGCGGACCATACATATACATCGAATGTGTCTATTGGTGTTGGTGAAACTGTTGAATATGATAATGTAACCATTAATCCTAATGTTACTGTTACGGTAAAAGGTACCATGAAAGTAACTGGAATTTTTGTTAATAATGGTGGAACATTGACGGTTGAAGGAGGGACACTTGAGATTGGAGGAAAGTTAGATAATAAAGTTGTTGCTTCAGGAGAAACGGATCAGGACTGGAAACCTAATGGAAACTCGACTGAAAAATATTTCACAAACTCAGATTATAGTGGATCAGGTAGTAGTGCTAATAATAAAAGTTCTTATTCTTCTTATGACACTCGTTATCGAAAAACAACACAACCACAAAAGGCAGTTACTAACCAAAATACATATATAGGTAATATAAGCATTATCAATGGTAATCTTTCTGTTTCAGGAAATATGACAAATGCTGGAAATGTTTCTGTAAAAACAACAGATGCTACTTCTATTGCAAGAATAGCAATTTCTGGAAATTTCGAGAATACTTCAACGACTCTTACTTTAAAAACGTATACATATACTCGAGATAAAATAACAAAAGAAGTAAGAAAGAGTAATACAAACTGGAACCCTTCTAACATAACTTCTACAGAAGAATCGTATAATCCAGAAAATCCTAAAGCAACAGAGGAAACGACTCAAACTGTTTCATCTGCAACGATTACTTTAGACAACGGTTATTTAGTAGTAAATGGCGATGTTACATTAGAAGATAAAACAACAATCAATTTTAATCAAACTAATACAAAGTTAAAAGGTGTTGTTGATGGAGAACAGGTAGCTATAGAACCAACATTGTTGGTAAGAGGCAATGCAACTATTCAAGATGACGCAAAGATTGCTTTGCAAAGTAAAAAGGCTGGCAGTTTAATAGTTGCTAAAACATTTACCGATAACGCGACAAGTGATAATCAGTATCCGTGGTCTTTTGAATATCAGGAAGGAGAAGGGGAAAATGCTATAAAAATAAAGGTGAAAACTGATAATGGTTTCTCATTCTTGTATGGGAAATATACTGGTAAAAACTTTGATGACACAGAAGAAATTGCGGGCGTGTCAGATGTGGTAAAAGATTTGCTTGAAGAATTAGAAAATCTACATGAGACAGAAGAATGGTTTGAGGATAATCCTAGATATAAAACGAGAAGCATGGAGGAAATTATTAAGGGTTTGGAAGACTCAAAGATATCTGTTAATGTGCTCAATTTTCTTGTTGCTTCGTTGTGGAATGCTTATATAGAATGGCAGATAAATTATTTCGAAGAACATCCTATTGCCGATTACAATGATTTCAAAGAACAACTTGATGCAAAGGAGAATGAATTGGAGAAGATTATAGAAAATTTTGATATAGACGTAGAAGCTATTGCAAAAAGCAAAATTGATAATGAAATAAATATTGTTACATCTCTTCTCCCAATCACTCTCAACTATTTCACAGCCGAGCAAGATGGTGAAGATGTGGTATTTGAGTGGCAAACATCATCGGAGGTCAACAACGATTTCTTTACAATAGAATATTCTATAGATGGCATTCATTTTAAAGAATTGCTTCGTGAAGATGGCAACGGCACAACTTCCGAAACAAACAATTACTATGTAACTGCTTCTGCCGAAGATTTTACTGGCATTACCTATTTCCGTCTCAAACAAACAGATTTCAACGGAGAATATTCGTATTCGTCGGTTATTTCGCTTATGGTTGAGGCAGAAGAAACTAACGTGTACGTATATCCAAATCCTGCAGCAGAATTTGTTTCAGTATCGGGAACATACAATTCTGCTCTTGTAAAAGATGTGTTCGGCAAAACAGTATTACAAGCTTCTAACAACGAACAAATCTATGTCGGCAATCTTTCTGCTGGTACGTATTACGTGGTAATCACAACTGCCAACGGCAAGAAAGTTCTTCCTTTTGTGAAGAAGTAAACCACTGTTATTCCCATTTAGAAAACACTCCCACGAAGCCGTCACCCTGAGCGAAATCGAAGGGTCTATTCACACACCGTGATGATTATTCTTAGCAACTCTTTGGTGCTGGAGACAGATTCCTCACTGCGTTGTACTCCGTTCGGAAAGACTGTTCCAGTAACGGCATGATTCTACGAGACGCAAGACCTTGCGTCTCTACATTCTTCTCTCTTAACTCTTAACTCTTAACTCTTAACTCTTCTCTCTTAACTCTTAACTCTTCTCTCTTCCACCAAGCCGTCACCCTGAGCGAAATCGAAGGGTCTGTTCACACTACCGTGATGATTATTCTTAGCAACTCTTTGGTGCAGGAGACAGATTCCTCACTGCGTTGTACTCCGTTCGGAAAGACTGTTCCAGTAACGGCATGATTCTACGAGACGCAAGACCTTGCGTCTCTACATTCTTCTCTCTTAACTCTTAACTCTT
>JAZRVS010000194.1:0-23092 GCA_045599365.1 Bacteroidales bacterium | reverse complement strand
AGATTTGTTGACATTGAATGTACAATGCAATTTGAAAAAACGTATATTTGTTCGTGTAAATTTTTGATAAACTTTAAATAAAAAAATATGAAAGTAACTGTTGTTGGAGCAGGAAATGTTGGAGCCACTTGTGCTAACGTTCTTGCATTTAAAGAAATCGCAGACGAAGTTGTAATGCTTGACATTAAAGAAGGCGTTTCTGAAGGTAAAGCAATGGACATGATGCAAACTGCTCAATTATTGGGTATGGATACACGTGTTATTGGTTGTACAAACGATTATTCAAAAACTGCTAATTCTGATGTAGTTGTAATCACTTCTGGTATTCCACGTAAACCAGGTATGACTCGAGAAGAACTTCTTGGTGTTAATGCTGGTATTGTTAAGGGTGTAGCTCAAAACATTTTAAAATACTCTCCTAACACTATCATAGTTTGTATTTCAAACCCAATGGATACAATGACATACTTAGCTCTTAAATCTCTTGGGTTGCCAAAGAATAGAGTAATCGGTATGGGCGGTGCTCTTGATAGTTCTCGTTTCAAGTATTTCTTGTCTCAAGCACTTGGTTGCAACGCAAACGAAGTTGAAGGTTTTGTAATTGGTGGTCATGGTGACACAACAATGATTCCAATGGCTCGCTTTGCAACATACAAAGGTATGCCAGTTTCTAACTTCCTTTCTGCAGAAAAAATTGAAGAAGTAGTAAAATCAACAATGGTTGGTGGTGCAACATTAACTGGTTTACTAGGAACTTCTGCTTGGTATGCACCAGGAGCTGCTGGAGCTTATGTTGTAGAAGCAATTCTTCACGACCAAAAGAAAATGGTTCCTTGTTCTGTATTACTTGAAGGTGAATATGAAGAATCAGATCTTTGTATCGGTGTTCCTGTAATCCTTGGCAAAAATGGTATTGAAAAAATCATTGAACTTGACCTTAACGCAGAAGAAAAAGAAAAATTCGCAGCAAGCGCAAAATCTGTAAAAGGCAATGTTGCAACATTGAAAGAGTTAAATTTAGTTTAATATATTTCAAGATTACATTAAAAACGTGCACTAGTATTTGCTGATGCACGTTTTTTTTACTCAAATATAATATGTCTGAGGAGATTTTTTCTATTTTAAAAAACACGTTGTCAATTACCTTTTTCGTATTGGCAATGATGTTGTTTATTGAATTTCTCAACGTAAAGACAAGCGGTTCTTTTTGTCAAAAAATTCAAAAAAAAGGTTGGCAACAACTTCTTATAGGTATTCTATTCGGGATTCTTCCTGGCTGTTTAGGAACATACACTGTTGTTACCCTATTTTCTCACAACTTAGTGTCATTAGGAACATTGTTCGCGACTTTTGTTGCCACTATGGGTGATGAAGCCTTTTTTATCTTCTCTTTAGACATAAAAACTGCATTATTGATAACAGGAATTTTAGTTGTTATTGGATTTATCGGAGGAAATATCATTGATTTGTTTACAAAATCAAATCACAATGAGTTACCTATAGAACATTTTGAAATACACGAACACGACCAACATATTGAATCGGAAGAAAAGCCAAATATTTTAGAAAATTTACGGCAGGCATCTCCACATAGAGCAATGCTACTGTTCGGGATATTACTAATCCTCATACTTTCATTACTTGGTGAAATTGGTCATAGTCACGATATTATGCCTATGGAAATAGAACACAATCACGAGCATCACATTGATTGGTTTTCCATCACATTCATACTAATCTCCATTATTTCTGCCTACGTTGTTTGTGTTGTTTCTGAACATTTTTTAGAAAAACATTTTTGGAATCATATAATAAAGAAACATTTCTTTAAAATTTTTGGATGGACTTTGTGTATAATAACAATCGTACACGTATTAACTGAATATATTGATTTACAATATATTGTTGAACAATATCATTTACAAATTTTGATAGTAGCAATTCTAATCGGCTTAATTCCTGAATCTGGTCCACATATTATTTTCATTTCACTATTTCTTTCTGGGTCAATACCGTTGAGCGTTTTATTAGCAAATTCATTAGTACAAGATGGTCATGGTGGACTTCCCCTCTTTGCGGAAAACAAAATGACATTTGTATTCCTAAAATTGTCTAAAGCTATTATTGCCCTAATTATTGGCGTATTTGGGTTTTATGTTGGATTTTAAATCCGCATTGCTCTAACTTTCATTGTCGTTATACACCCCTTATGATACATTTGATTCGTATCAAAATGCCACAACCATTCTTCTACATTACCACCTTGTGGTAAATTACAATAAATTAACGACTTTGTTTCTATCTTAGAAGAATCAATAGTTCTATTTTCTTCGCAGTAATCCGTTATAAGACACGTCTTCCCCTTCGGTAACATATCAATATGGCGTTGCTGAATCAAGGTCCTTATAGGTAACAAATGAGACTCTTGCACATTAAATTTTTCAACGAGATAATCACACAAGATTATATCCAACTGATTTAACAAATTAACCGAAACCACAAAATCATATTGTGAAAAATCTGGAATTTGAACATTACTGAACGATGATAAAAATTCATCAAACGTATGGCATCTTTCAGCAAGTGCAACCGCACCATTAGTTAAATCAATCTGTTTTAAATGAACATTTTGATATTTATTCATTTTTACAACAACTTGTTCAGGATGAACAATGTCGTATAAATCAACATTTCCGAATATTTTTGATACATCGTCAATAGGCACATCAAACAACCAACCACTCCCCAAGACAGCAATGTTATTATACTGATGCATTAACATCATAGAATCAACAATATATTTTTTTGTGTGTTCTAAATGTGATTTCCACTGTTTTGCTTCACGGACAAAACGATTCTGTATTCCATTTTGGTCTTTTACATAGCCAGTTTTTCGTGCTATAGAGGATAACGATTTTTCGCCAAACAATTTTCTAAATAAATTCATCACAATAAACGAATGTAAAAATCTTTTGTCATTGTTTTATAATCATCACTATATGTCCTATCTTCATTACGAATCACCAATTCCTTTAAGACAAAACTTCGCCATTGCTTTGCATACTCAATAACGACTCGATTGGGTGTAGCGGAATTTTTTATTGGAAAAATTAGTAATTCGGAAACATCATATAAACCAAATTCAGTTGCACAAGCGTTAAAGTGTAGTTTTTCTGAATACGGGACAATAATATATGCACATCCTTGGTCAGTCAACAAATTTTGTATAGCTCCAAATAATTCTTTTGAAGTTAAATTACGAGTATGTCTAGCTATCGTTTTACTTTCATTTGAACATGCTAAACTATTACTAAAAAAAGGCGGATTACAAACGATTCCATCGAATTTCGTGGTTGATACAATTGAATAATCTTGAATAGAAAGCATTTCGACTTGTATCAAATCTTTATATATAGAAGTTTCCACATTATATTTTGCATCAGTTATAGCTCCAGCATCAATATCAATTGCTGTAATGCAACAACCAAATTTTTGAGCCATCATAAGAGACAGAATCCCTGTTCCTGTTCCAATATCAAGAATATTTTGAGGATTCTCAAAATGTGCAACCGAACCGAGAATTACAGAATCAGTTCCGACCTTTAAAGCAGCATTGTCTTGAGAGATAGAAAATTTCTTAAATTGAAAACTACTCATTATAAGAAATCATCAAAATCACTTGCATCAACATCAGTTTTCTTTGGCGCAGGACTTGTTCCATAACAAGGAGAGACATAATTCAATGGCTTTTCAAAGTCGCCAAATGTGTAACCAATTTCCTCTTTATGTGCAATACATTCTTTAATATAGTACGCAAAAACTGGCATTGCCATTCTTGCACCTTGTCCGTATTGGAAACTACGGAAACGAATATTCCGTTCGTCTCCACCAACCCATACACCTGTAACTAATTCTGGTGTAAATCCCATAAACCAACCATCTGCATGGTCATTGGTTGTTCCCGTCTTTCCAGCCAAAGGAACACGTATATCATAACGTGTACGTAATGATATTGCCGTTCCGTAGGCTTTTGCCTCTCGGTCAACCATATCAACAACATTACGAAGGAGTCCAACCATTTGGTATGCAACTTCTTCACTCACAGCTTCATTTTGCATAGGAGAGAATGTTGCAATAACATTACCATATTTGTCTTCTATTTTCGTAACAAAAATTGGATCAACATGAACACCTTTGTTTGGGAATGTTGTGTATGCTCCAACCATTTCATGCAAAGTTAAATCAGCAACACCAAGACAAATAGATGGGACAGGATCTATTGGACTATAAAGACCCATTTCGTGAGCAAGTCGGACTACAGGTTCTGGTTTCAATAATTGCATCAATTTAGCAGAAATCCAGTTGTTTGATGTTGCCAATCCCCATGCCAAAGAAACCATTTCTCCGTTTCGAGCTTTATCCGAATTACTTGGTGTCCACATTTGTTTCAAACTTTCATCATAAAACGAAGTAGGAACATTTGCAAACTGTTTACAAGGAGATATACCCTCTTGCATAGCCAACGTGTACAAGAAAGGTTTAAAAGTAGAACCAACTTGACGACGTTGTTGCATAACATGGTCATATTGGAAAAATTCATAATTAATACCACCAACATACGCCTTAACAAAACCAGTTTTAGCCTCCATTGACATCATACCGCATTGTAAGAAACTTTTCATCCAACGAATAGAATCAAGTGGTGACATAACCGTATCAATAGGTCCTCTATCCCAAGAATATACTGTTGTTGGGATTGGAGTATTGAATACATCCATCACATCATCCCAATTCATTGCCTTTCCACCCATATCATGATATCGTGTACATTGTTTTATAGCAGCTTTCAATCTACTTTGAACCTCATCGTTAGTTAAATTTGATGCAAATGGAACCTTTGAATTATTTTTATTTTCCTTATAGAACGCTGGCTGTACATTTTCGGACATGTGTTTCGTTACCGCCATTTCAGCGTATTGTTGCATTCTACTATCTATAGTTGTATAGATTTTCAAACCATCGCTATATAAATTATAATATACACCTGGAGATTTTTCATTTTTGTTGCACCACCCATACAATGCGCTTGTTTCCCACAATGTTGAATCTCGTTGATACGCTACTTGATCGTAATAATTATTAGGATTTGGTTGTTTTGCAGTCATCGTCGTTCGTAACCACTCTCTAAAGTAAGGTGCAATACCATTAGTGTGATCAATAACTTTAAAACGCAATGTCAATGGTATTTCTTTCAACGAATCATACGCTTCTTTAGAAAGTTTTCCGTAATGAACCATTTGACTCATAACCACATTTCGTCGGGTTTGCGTTGTATCACGAAATCGTACAGGATTAAAAATAGCTGGATTTTTCAACTGTCCGACCAACATTGCTGCTTCTTCTAAATTCAAATCTTTTGGCTCTTTGCTAAAATAAACTTCAGATGCCATCTTTATACCATTGGCATTATGAAGAAAGTCAAACTTATTGAGATACAATGTGATAATTTCTTCCTTGGTATATGCTTTTTCAAGTTTTACAGCAATTACCCATTCTCGAAGTTTTCTCATTAATATATCCCAAGAACTATCAAACTTTTCTCGCGGGAAAAGTAGTTTTGCCAATTGTTGGGTTATAGTACTTCCTCCTCCTGAATTTTTATTTCCTCCTAATATTGTTTTAAAAGCAACACGAAACAAGCCTCGATAATCAATTCCCGAATGGTCATAAAACCGGGCATCTTCTGTCGAAACCAAGGCATCTATTAAATATGGAGGCAATTCATCATAGGCACATTCTATACGATTTTCTTTAAAAAAAGTTCCCATCAACTGACCGTCTGACGAAATAATGTTTGTTGCTAACTTTGTCTTTGGATTTTCCAACTCTTCAATCGTTGGCATAAATCCAAGTTTTCCATTTGAAATCATAGAAAACAAAATTATCGCAAATATCACAGGTAGTAAGCAACAACACCATAAAATCACATACAATGTTTTATGCGATTTTTTTGATTCATTTCTTTCTTGCATATCGTAAATCTTAACACATTGAACCTAAATACAAATATATCTTTTATTTCAATTCACCTTGCCAAATTAGAGGTAATTGTTTTGGTATTTCAATTTCCTCTTCAAAAATCCCATATACAGTAGCCCCGCTACCACTCATTGATGCATACAACGCGCCCAAATCGTATAAAAATTTCTTACAGTCTGCTATTTCGACATGATTATTAAACACAGTTTCTTCAAAATCATTTTCAATAAGATCTTTCCACAATGTAATATCTGACGATATTTCGTTTATCAATTTCTGCTCTCTTTTTTGAGGTGTGATACCTTGGTATGCTTCAGCAGTGCCAACACTAACATTTGGTTTTAATAAGACTAACCAATAGTTTTTTAAACTCAAATCTATTTTTGAGAAAATTTCACCTCTTCCTTCTGCAAAAACAGGAATATTTTTCACAAAAAAAGGACAATCACTACCAATTTTCAAAGCCAAATGTTCTAATTCATCGTCCGATGCCCCAACTGAGAAATATGAATTGAGTGCCGACAATAAAAAAGTCGCATCTGCAGAACCACCACCAAGACCTCCGCCCAATGGTATATTTTTCAACAATTTAATATGTATAGGCGGTATTCCATATTGTTCTTGGAAAATCTGCCACGCTTTATAACATAAATTCTTCTCGATGGGTGCATCTATTTGAATTCCAATATTCTCTATTGCAAAATCTTTAGACTCAAAAAACTCTAAACAATCGTAAAATCCGTGGATAGGATAAAAAATTGTTTCAAGATTATGATATCCGTCCAATCGTTTCTCCGTTACCCGAAGACCTATATTTATTTTTGCATTTGGGAAACAAATCATACTTTTAAGTTAAATTTATTTTTTAGAGTTTTTACCATCGGATTCTGCTTTTCTATTTCCTCATATTTTTTTTCATTTGACACAGGAATAGTCTGTCTTGTTATTTCAACTGAAGGTTTTTCTAAATCAATAGATGCTGTATTCGGAGTAGGTAATTCTTGGGTTGCCGAATTAGTGTTTTCTTGTTCGTTAGATTTTGATGTCGTTGATTGCAATAGGTTTTCCGCTGATTGAGACAACAACATATTAACCAAGTTGGTAGATTGTACCTCATTCCGAATTGGGTTCGCCTCTTGTTTTTGTTGTACATTAGGCTGAACAGGAACTGTTTTTTGGGGAATGATAGAAGGCTGTGAATTAGACTTTATTTGAGGTTTTGCAACCGATGCAGGCTTTGCTCCCTTTGGTGGAATAAGTCTAATTTGCGTGTCCGCACTTAATCCATCAGTTTTTTTTTTACTACATAGCAAAGTTGCAACAACATTAACTCAACCAATAGGCGTTTATTGTTACTTTCTCTATATTGTTCTTCAGTTTTTTGCGTCACAGAAAGGGCTTCAAACAAAAGTTGTGCTGACCATTTTGAGGTTTGATTTCTATATCTTTCGGCTGTAGTGCCTCCAACTTCCAACAAATTGAGCGTACTTTGATCTTTACAAACCAACAAATCTCTAAAATGACAAGATAAACCTTCTACAAAATTCTTTTCATCAAAACCCTTTTCTAATATTTCATCAAAAATAACCAATGCTGATTTATAATCAGCAGCAAGAAATGCATCTGTCAATTTGAAAAAATACTCATAATCAAGGACATTCAAATTGTCAATTACATTTTGGTAAGTTACGTTTTTACCCGAAAAACTAACAATTTGGTCAAATATAGACAACGCATCGCGCAAACCACCAGAAGCCTTAGTAGCAATAACATTAAGAGCTTCTTTTTCTATCGTTATTGATTCTTTTTGCGCAATATCAGCTAAATGGTTAACAATATCCTCTACCTTAATTCTATTAAAATCAAATATTTGACAACGCGACAAAATTGTTGATAAAATTTTATGCTTTTCTGTCGTTGCTAAAACAAATATTGCATGTCTTGGTGGTTCTTCCAATGTTTTCAAAAAGGCATTAAAAGCAGCATTTGAAAGCATGTGAACCTCATCAATAATGTAAACCGTGTACTTTCCTAATTGAGGAGGAATACGAACTTGATCTACCAATGCTCGAATATCTTCTACGGAATTATTCGAGGCCGCATCAAGCTCAACAACATTAAAAGAGGCTGATGTATTAAAACCTTTGCACGATTCGCATTGATTACAAGCCTCTATTTCACTATTTAAATTTTGACAATTTATAGTTTTCGCAAAAATACGAGCACACGTTGTTTTCCCAACTCCACGAGGTCCGCAAAACAAATATGCTTGCCCCAAACGATTGTCTTTTATTGAATTTTTTAATGTTTGGGTAATTGCACCTTGACCAACAACGGTTGCAAATGTTGCTGGTCGATACTTTCTTGCTGAAACTAAAAACTCTTCCATAAAATTATCCTACCTCGCAAAGGTAATAAAATTTTAAAAATCCTATAGTAAATTTTAAGTTTTCCAAAACTTCAAAAAGATTTTTAAAAATTTACATTATAGGTTCGCATTTTATTAGTAATTTCGTTAAAATTTTTTAGTAATGAAACACAAAAGAATAATAGTCCTCGCGGTTATCATCATATCTTCTCTTTTGCTCGGAGCTTTTTTGATTCACGAGAATAATGAACCTCGTGAGAAACTTATCGTTGGCTCTTCTTACGAAATTCTCAAAAGTCTCCACTATAGTCCACAAAACTTAAATGACGAATTTTCTGAACGAGTTTTTGATTTATACATCAAAAGTCTTGACTATAGTAAAATGTATTTTACAAAAGACCAAATTGATATATTATCAACCTATAAAACACAAATTGATGACCAAATACGAAGCAACTCTGTAGACTTTTTTAACTTAAGCATTGAACTAATTGAAAGTCAAACCACTAAATTAAAAAATCTCTATCCAAAATATCTACAAGAACCTTTCAACTATTCGGAAGCCGAAACAATAAACTTAAACACAGACAAACGTGATTATTGTGCAAATCAAACCGAATTGGAAATATATTGGAAAAAATTCCTCAAATATCAAGTGCTTTCGGAAATCATAGATATTGAGAACGAACAAAAAAAGAAAGCTGAAAAATCTGATACGGTAAAAATTCAAACATTTGATGAAATAGAAAAAACAGCACGAGAAAAAGTGCAAAAAAGATATGATACTCGTTTCAAACGTATAGAAAAAATAACTCGAAATGATAGATTCTCATACTATGTAAATGCCATTGCAGGCGCATTTGACCCTCATACAAATTACCTTCCACCGACAGAGAAAGAAGATTTTGACATTTCAATGTCTGGTAAATTAGAAGGTATTGGCGCAACTCTCTCAGAAAAAGATGGTTACATCAAAGTTGTAGAAATTATGCCAGGTAGTCCATCTTGGAGACAAGGTGATTTACAAGCTGAAGATATCATATTGAAAGTTGCTCAAGGCGACAACGAACCTGTTGAAATTATTGATATGCGATTAGATGAAGCCGTTCGTTTAATTCGAGGACCCAAAGGGACAAAAGTGGTATTAACCGTAAAAAAAATTGATGGTTCTATAATGCAAATACCTATCATTCGAGATGTAATTGTATTGGAAGAGAAATACGCAAAATCGACAATAATCACAACAAAAGACTCTAAAGCATACAAAATTGGTTACATCTATCTTCCTCAATTCTACACAGATATGAACGATAGGAATGGTAGAAAATGTTCTAAGGACATCGAAAAAGAAGTTTCTAAACTCAAAAACGAAAAAGTAGATGGAATTATCATAGATTTACGAAACAATGGCGGAGGTTCACTAAATGATGTGGTTGAAATTGGAGGGCTTTTCATTGACAAAGGACCTATTGTCCAAGTAAAGGATATGAAAGAAGCTGCACGTCAATACAATGACTATGACGGGAAAACATTATATGACGGACCATTAGCAATTATGGTCAATTCGTTTAGTGCTTCTGCTTCGGAAATTTTGGCTGCTGCCATGCAGGATTACAAACGAGCAATCATTGTTGGAACAAATTCTACATACGGGAAAGGAACCGTACAACGAATTGTTGACATAGATGCTCTAGTTTCTCGCGAATATCAATCGTATAAACCACTCGGCGCAATAAAAATCACAATTCAAAAATTTTATAGAATTAATGGTGGAACCACTCAATTTCAAGGTGTTACGCCTGATATTATTCTTCCTGATTTGTACGATAAAATTGATATTGGCGAAAAAGAACTTGAGTACCCTCTTCCTTGGTCTGAAATTAGAGCTGTTCCATACACAACATGGAAAAATGCGCCAAATATCAAAGACTTGGCCAAGAAAAGTGCCAATAGAACCAACAAAGATACTTCTTTCACGTTAATCAAAAACGCAGCAAAGTGGTTGTCCGATACCAAAGAACAAGAATCAATATCATTGGAAATAAAATCATTTAGAGCAAAAGAGGAAGAAGAAGATCTTTTATCGAAAAAATACAAAAATGCAGGGAAAGGAAGTGTTCCTTTTGAAATCATAAATATCAATCACTCATCAAAAGAAAACGCGACTCTTGATTCTGTTGAAAACAAAAGAATTGAAGACTGGAATAAATCAATAAAAGAAGACATTACGTTATTCGAAACGTATCAAATCGTGTCTGACTATATTAGAAGTTTGAAATAAAAATTAGTAATGGTCTCATCTTGGCAGTAATTTAGTTGTCAGTTATCAGTTGTTAGACGAATCTCTTCGAGGAATCATCTTCCCATAATGGAAATCAAACTGAAAACTGACTACAAACACCTGATTACAAATGATTGTGCTTCCTATTTGTATATTGTTTCAAAAATTTCCATCAATTTTTATCCAATTCTCACAAATATTTTTGATATTTGCGAAGTAACTAATTAGAAAAAAAATGAAAAGATTTCTTGTATTTATCGTTAGTTTGTTTTGTATTACTACCGCATTCTCTCAAGTAGAAATGTCAAAGCTTACGACCAAATGGGTAGATTTAGGGAACGAAGAAATTGAAGTTTTTTGTTACAATGGGCAACCTTACACGGGGAAAGTTTTTGCCAAACATTCCAATGGAAAACTTGGTCTTGTTGGAGAATTTTCAAAAGGTCAAAAAAATGGGACTTGGACTTATTGGTATTCTACAGGTGAAAAGAAACGCGAGTCATCGTATGTAGAAGGAAAAAAAGAAGGAACAACGTACTATTGGCACCAAAATGGTCAAATGGCAAAAGAAATTACATATCGTAATGATAAAAACATTGACCAAAAGTTATGGGACGCGAATGGTAATCGCTTGAAAAATCCGACATTTGAATCGTTCAAGTAATACCTATGAACGTAGCAATCGTTGATTTAGGCACAAATACATTTAATTGTTGTGTCATTTCTTTAGACAAAAACAAATTTTCTAAACTACTAGATTTCAATGAATTTCCCCAATTAGGAGCAAATGGTGTCGCATTTGGCATCATTTCCGATGATGCTATGGAACGCGGTATTCAATCGCTCAAAATCATTCGTCAACGAATTGAAGATTTTCACTGCGAAAAAATCAAACTTATCGGCACATCGGCTCTCCGCAATGCAAAGAATAGCAATATCTTTTGCCAACGAGCGAAAATCGAAGTCGGTTTTGATATTGAAATCATTTCTGGAGAACAAGAAGCAGAATATATTTTTTGGGGAAACAATTTAGCTCATAATTGGGGAAACAAAACAGCACTAATTCTTGACATCGGTGGTGGCAGTAACGAATGTATTATTTGTAAACACAATTCTATTCTTTGGAAACACAGTTTTGAATGTGGTATGCAACGTATTGTATCCAAATTTGGTCTTTACCATCCATACAACGACAAAACCAAAAAAGAAATAACGGACTATTTATCCGAAAAATTTGATTTACTTGAATCACAACTCTCACACTATAAAATAGATCTATTAGTCGGTTCTTCTGGCGCCTTTGATGTATTTCGTTCTATCTATTATGCACAGAAAGGAGAAAAAAATCCAAGCACGCCTTCTGAGGAAATTCCAATTCCAGATTTTATGAATATCGTTGAGTATCTTACAAACCAAACAATTGGTAATATTCATTCAATGAAAGGAATGGATTTAGATAGAGCCGAATTGCTACCAATTGCTGGCATCATTGCGTCATTTTTTATATCTCAATACAGTTTATCTCAATTAGTACAATCGTCATATTCTCTCAAGGAAGGTGTCATTCATACAATGATGGAATAAATGGAAGATACGTACGTACATATTGGTCTGCGCCACAATATGGTTGCCAATCTTCGGTCAAAAGGCATCTCCGATGAACGAGTATTATCTGCTATGGCAATGATTCCTCGTCATTTTTTTTGCGAAACGGTAATACCAGAAATAGCATACCAAGACTGCGCCTTTTCCATAATCGCTGGACAAACGATTTCACATCCGTTTACCGTTGCATTACAATCGCAACTACTTGACGTCAAAAAAAACGACAAAATTTTAGAAATAGGTACTGGTTCTGGATATCAATCTGCAATTCTACAAAAGTTGGGTGCTCAGGTTTTTTCTATAGAACGACAAACTAACTTATACGTAAAAACATCTAAATTGTTGTCTCAACTCAATATTCCTATACAAACATTTTTGGGCGATGGGAATAAAGGACTACTATCGTTTGCACCATTTGACAAAATTGTTATCACCGCTGCAGCAGCAATCGTTTCCATGGACTTGATACAACAACTTAAAATTGGTGGTCTCATTGTTGTTCCTATGAATAATGGAACAAAACAAACAATGGTTCGCATAAAAAAATTAAGCGAGACACAATTTGAACAGACTCAACACGGAGAATTTGAATTCGTTCCTATGCTTGATGGAATCAACTATTAAACAATCACTTAGCAACTATGATGGAAATAATTTGCATATTTATTCTTTTAATGTATGCCCTCATTATAGGCTTTGCGATACTAGGGTGGTTTAGAACAACTCTTTCACAATCCAACGATAGCAAAACTCTTCCATTCTTAAACAAATCTCGTAATATAGAAGCGACGATATCATCAAACACGGATTTTCAAGACATTTTATATCCTTTTTGTTCTGTCATTATCGCTGCGCGCAACGAAGAACAAAATATAAAACAGACTTTACAATCGCTACTTTCTCAACAATACCCTACTGATAGTTTTGAAATTATCATTGTTGATGACCATTCAACAGACAAAACTCTGCAACAAGTTCAAAATATTGCAAATAATCACCAACAACTTAAAATTTTATCTGCACCGATGGATTTCCACGGCAAAAAACAAGCTCTCCAATTCGGTCTTGAACACGCACAAGGTGATTTATTATTGTTTACCGATGCTGATTGCATTTTGAATGAACACTGGATAGAAACGTATGTCTCATTTATAAAAAAACATCAAGGCAATCTGTTTTTTGGGAATGTAATCCCAACCATCTCAAGTAGGTCAACGCTATTAGAAAAATGCTTCGCCCTTGATTTTATTGGGATTTTATCCGTTCAAAATGGATTAGCAATAAACCATCATCCATTTAGTTGCAATGGCGCAAATATGTGTATTACAAAGAATTTTTACAAAGCTGCATACGAAACCAATAGCAATTTTTCATCTGGAGATGACGTATTTTTACTTCATAAAGCGAAGCAAATTGATGCGTTGAAAATCTATTTTATTAACGACAAAAATGCCGCAGTTGAAACATCTATACCCAATACACTACAATCTTTTATTCAACAACGCTGTAGATGGGCTTCAAAATCAACAGGATATAACGATTTTGAATCTCTTTTTATCGCTGCTATCGTCTATTTACTTTGTTTCAGCCTTTTTTCATGTTCAATTTTGTCTCTATTGGGCAACGAAACGGCTTTATGTTTATTTTTGAGATTATTCATATTCAAAACAGGTCTTGATATGTGCCTATTTTTACAAACAGCAAAAGAATACAAATCATTATCATACATTCTATTAGCCATTCCACTTCAAGTTTTTTATTTTGTCTATATTTCGCTCATTCCAATTATATCTACATTCAAATCAATAGAATGGAAAGGACGAAAAATTCAATAATTTAGAAAAAAAAGACCTTTACCATTGAATATTCTTTGTTTTTGCTTTCTTTTGCAAAAAATTTTGAAATGAAAAACACTAACGAAGACGTTATCCTGTTAAGCATTGCAGGAAAAGACAAACCTGGCGTGACTGCCGCTCTTACATCAATTTTAGCTCAATATAATGCTGACATCCTAGATATGGGACAATCGGTTATTCACGATACACTATCATTGGGGATTTTATTTCGATTGCCTAAAACGGGTATTAGTGGTCCAATTTTAAAAGAACTTCTATTCAAAGCCTACGAATTCGACATCAATGCCAGATTCACGCCAATCGACAATACGACTTACGAAGATTGGGTTCAAAATCAAGGTAAAAAACGTTATATAGTAACATTATTTGGACGACACATTGAATCTCGTTATTTAGCAGAAATCACAGCTGTTTTAAGTAAACAACAACTGAATATTGATAACATTACTCGTTTAAGCGGTCGTGTTTCATTCAAAAAGGAACAAGAACATAAGAATCGTGCTTGCGTAGAACTTTCGGTTCGAGGGACACCTATTGACGAAAAGAAAATGAAAGCAGATTTCTTAAATATTTCAAAACGAATTGGCTTTGACATTGCATTCCAAGAAGATAACGCATTCCGAAGAAATCGTCGTTTAATCTGTTTTGATATGGATTCAACCTTGATTCAAACAGAAGTAATTGTAGAATTAGCAAAATATGCAAATGTAGAAAAAGAAGTTGCAGAAATTACTGAATCTGCTATGCGTGGAGAAATTGACTTTAAAGAAAGCTTTAGACGACGTATAAAACTATTAAAAGGTATTGACGAAAGCGTCCTTGACGACATTGCACGCAATCTACCAATGACAGAAGGTGCAGACCGATTGATTCGAACCTTAAAACGATTCGGTTACAAGGTTGCAATTCTATCTGGTGGCTTCACATTTTTTGGTCGTTATCTACAATCAAAACTCGGCATAGATTACGTTTTTGCCAATGAATTAGAAATCAAAGATGGAAAATTGACAGGAAATTACGTTGGAGAAATCGTTGATGGACAAATGAAAGCAGAACTTCTTCGTAAAATTGCTTTCAAAGAAGACATTCATTTGGAACAAGTTATTGCTGTCGGAGATGGTGCAAACGACCTTCCAATGATAAATATTGCTGGCTTAGGCATTGCATTTCATGCTAAACCAAAAGTTCAAGAACGTGCCGACAATAAAATCAGTACTATTGGTCTTGATGGCATACTATATATGCTTGGTTTTAGAGATCGAGAAGTTGATGAAAATGATATTGATTAGTTGTTAATTAGTTTTTAGTAAATATTTTCAAGTATTTAATTTAGCACATTTTTTTTGTATAATTTTGCGTATCAAATTAAATAATCTACCGATGAATAGAGATAATACAATCTTCGATTTAATCGAAAAAGAACATCAACGTCAGATGCGTGGCATCGAATTGATAGCATCAGAAAACTTTGTTAGTGAACAAGTTATGCAAGCTATGGGTTCATACTGTACGAATAAGTATGCAGAAGGTTACCCTGGCAAACGTCACTATGGTGGTTGTGAAGTTGTTGATGAAATTGAAACTTTGGCTATAGAAAGATTAAAGCAATTATATGGCGCAGAGTTCGCAAATGTGCAACCTCACTCTGGAGCACAAGCAAATGGTGCAGTTCTTTTGTCTATCTTACAACCTGGCGATAAATTCATGGGCTTGGATTTGAATCATGGAGGTCACTTGTCTCATGGTTCTCCAGTAAACACTTCTGGTTTGATTTATCACCCAGTTCCATATTTCTTGAATAAAGAAACAGGTCGTGTTGATTACGACGAAATGGAAAGAATCGCATTGGCAGAAAAGCCAAAATTGATTATCGGTGGTGGTTCTGCGTATAGTCGTGAATGGGACTATGAAAGAATGCGTGCAATTGCAGACAAGATTGATGCAATTCTTATGATTGATATGGCTCACCCAGCAGGTTTGATTGCTGCAGGTTTATTGAAGAATCCTGTAAAATATGCACACATAGTAACGTCTACAACACACAAGACATTACGCGGTCCTCGTGGTGGTGTTATTTTGATTGGTAAAGATTTTGAAAATCCTTGGGGAAAGAAAACTCCTAAAGGTGTTACAAAAACAATGGGACAACTTATTAATTCTGCTGTGTTCCCAGGTATGCAAGGTGGTCCGCTTGAACATGTTATTGCTGCAAAAGCAGTAGCTTTTGGAGAAGCGTTGACCCCTGAATTCAAAACATATCAACAACAAGTACAAAAGAATGCAGCTGTAATGGCACAGGCATTTATGGATAAAGGTTACAAGATTATTTCTGATGGTACAGACAATCACTCTATGTTGGTTGACCTTCGTCCTAAATTCCCAGAATTGACAGGTAAAGCAGCTAAAGATGCTCTTGTAAGTGCAGATATTACTACAAACGAAAATCTTGTTCCTTTCGATACTCGCAGCGCTTTCCAAACATCAGGTTTGCGTTTCGGTACTCCTGCAATCACAACACGTGGTATGAAGGAAGATGGAATTAAAACTATTGTTGAGTTAATTGATAAGGTTTTGTGTAATCCAACAGAAGGCACAATTAATTCTGTTAAGAAGACTGTAAACGAAATGATGGCACAATATCCATTGTTCGCCTAATCATTTCTCCCTTTGTAAGACAAAAAAAAGACACCCTATGGTGTCTTTTTTTGTCTACACCTATTTACGTGGATGATACAATAAAATTGTATCTCGTAAATGTTGTTTATCCAAGTGTGTATATATTTCTGTTGTTAAAATTGATTCGTGCCCCAGCATTTCCTGAACTGATCGCAAGTCTGCTCCACCATTTACCAAATGTGTTGCAAACGAATGGCGGAACGTATGTGGTCCAATTGTTTTCGTAATTCCAGCCATTCTTGCTGCTTCTTTTATCACAAGGAACACCATCTGACGAGTCAAATGCTTTCCCCTTCTATTTAAAAACAAAAAATCTTCCTCTTCAGGTTTTATATCAAGATGACAACGTTTTTGTAAATATAATTCTATCTCTGTTATCGCTTTTTCGCTAATAGGGACCAAACGTTCTTTGTCTCCTTTTCCCACGACACGAATAAAACCATCCTTAAAATACAAATTGTGAATACGCAAATTGACTAATTCACTTACTCGCAATCCACAACTATACAATGTTTCCAACATTGCTCTATTCCTATGTCCTTCGTCTGTACTGACATCTATAGTGGCAATAAGCGCATCAATTTCTGCAATAGACAAAAAAACTGGCAATTTTTTAGACATCCGAGGCGCTTCAAGCAAATCGGTTGGATCAATATCAATCAATTCGTCCATTTGTAAATAGGCATAGAAAGCTTTTATGCCTGACACAATCCGAGCTTGAGAACGTTCGGACACATGTTGTTCGCTCGTTGTGTTCAACCAATACACAAATTCTCGTAAATGTTCTATCGTAACATCCTCTGGATTCATATCATCAGCAAACAAGCTAATATAAGAATGAAGTTTCTCAACATCATGTTTATATGCAGCAATAGAATTTTCTGACAACGATTTCTCTAACCGAAGATGCGCCTCAAAGTTGTGTATGCACGTTTCCCATTTCATAGAACACAAATGTAATAAGTATTTCTACATAGAAATTATTTTATACAAAATTTATGGTTATGATATACATCTTAGCAACAATTTAGTTGTCAGTTGCCAGACAAATCTCTTTATGAAATCAACTTACCATTATGGAAATCGAACTGAAATCTGACTACTGACACATGGGTACAAATGATTATACAACCAACTTGCATATTGTTTACAAATTTATACACTCATCTAACGATATACCAACAACTTTATAAAGAAATAACGTACTTTTGCAAAAAACAACGAAATGTACCTAATAATTGACGCTGGAAATACCTATTTAAAGTTCTTTATCTTTGAGAGCGACAATCTCGTATTCAAAGATAAAGTTGACTATAACTCATTCTTTCAAAACAAATTAGCGCTAAAATATCCTATAACACAGTCAATTATTTGTAACGTATCTCGTTATCTGACAGAAACCATAGTTAAGCAATTTTCAATTGGATTATATACTGAATTTACCCACACAACCAAAATTCCTATACACAACAACTACGAAACGCCGAACACTCTTGGGTTAGACAGACTTGCAGCAGCTATCGGAGCCGAGCATATTATGCCACATAGGAATAAAGTTGTCATTGATATGGGAACAGCTATCACAATTGACTTTTTAGATAAAACGGGTACTTTTCAGGGTGGCAACATATCGTTGGGTGTATCTGCACGTTTCCATGCATTAGCCGAATATACAGGAAAATTACCATTAGTTTCCCCTCAGGATATAACATCTCTTTTCGGGAAAAATACAATTGAAGCAATAAACAACGGCGTAATCTTCGGTATTTGCCAAGAATTAAACGGATATATCAACATTTATCAATCTCAATATCAAGACGTTGCAATTTTCTTAACTGGTGGAGATAGTCTTTTCTTTGAAAAAAGCCAAAAAAATCCCATCTTTGCAAACGAAAATTTAGTTGCCATTGGATTACTTTCCGTTTTAAAATTTAATGAAAAATAAATTTTATACAACTATCGTACTATTGTTTGTTGCATCAGTTTCTTTTGCACAAAGACAAACCACATCTCCATTTTCTCGTTATGGATATGGTGAAGTCTTTTCACCCAATAACGCGTACCACCAATCTATGTCTGGTGTAAGTGTTGGCATTTGTAATCCTATTCAAATTAATTTTGCAAATCCAGCAAGCCAAGCATTTATACGCAAAGAAACCTTCTTATTTAATGTTGAACTTGGTGGTAATTTTAGAAAAATGAAAGAAAATGATATTTCTGCAAATTCATCAAGTGTTGGCATAGAATCATTTTCCTTCGCATTCCCTATTATACCTGATAGATGGGGAATGGCTGTAGGCTTACTGCCGTTCAATAGTGTTGGATACAAAATGAGTTACCAAGATAATATTTCAGAATATTTTTATACTGGAGATGGCGGAATGAACCAAATTCTGTTTAGCACTGGTGTTAAATTATTCAAAGGTTGTGCTATTGGAGGTAATTTTTCGTATATCTTCGGACGTACAAATTATACTGGAGAAAATTATTTCAAAGAATCAACTGCATTTTATACTCGAAAAGAATTGGAATACAAAGCAAAAGGATTTTTATGGAATCTTGGATTACAATATAATTACGAATTTTCAGAAAATAAAATACTTGCAATTGGAGCAACGTATAGATGCCAGCAAGATTTATCTTATGATGAAACAAAATATTTTGGTTCTTATATGACTGGTGGAGTTACTGAAACCCCTAAAGACACCGTTGTTCTCACTACAACCGAAGATTTAAAAACAGAAATTCCTATGGAAGTAGCATTGGGAATAAGTTATAGAACAGGTAATAAATGGCTTTTTGCCCTCGACGCTGGAATACAAGACTGGGAAGAACTATCAATTTATGGTTTTCTTGATGAAAATTTAAAACAAACAAAATACATCAAAATAGGTTGTGAACTCGTACCAGATTACCGTTCTACCAAATACTACAAACGTATGCCTATTCGTTTCGGTGTACGATATTCAGAGCTACCGATAGTTTACCAATTTGATGGACAAACTGAACAAGCTATGGAGATGGCTATTTCATTAGGAACTCAAATTCGCTCTAAACAAACTCAAAACTCTTTGACGCTCGGTCTTGAAGGCGGTTTTAGAGGAAATACAAATTTGGCAAAATCTTTGCAAGAAACATTTTTACTATGCAAATTAAATGTAACTTTGCAAGAGTCATGGTTTAAAAAACGTAAAATAGATTAGTTATGAAAAGATTATTTGGATTTTTCACGACAACAGCACTTATCGCAATGGGAATGAGTGCAACAGCTCAAAATGGGAACGATTTTGGAGAGGATTCTATTGTATGCAAGGAAAACTTGGCAGTTTATCAACTACGTTATAAAAACGAAGAAAAAACTGGAAATTTCTCTGATGTAACATACAATGCTTGGAGAACTGCATTTTTCTCTTGTCCGAAAGCGTCAAAAAACATGTACTCACCTCACGGTGTAAAAATGTACTCTGTATTAGTCAAAAAAGAAGCTGACAAAGTAAAAAAACAAGCATACCTTGATACTGTTATGATGATTTATGACCGTCGTATTCAATACTATGGAGAAGAGTCAAACTATGTAGGTAAGAAAGGGGCTGATTTGTTTTTGTTAGATGGCAAACAATATGCAAAAGCATACGAATATTGTCGTCAATCGGTTGATGCAATGGGGAACAATGCAGAACCAAAAACTATGGTTATTTGTATGAAAACAGCTGTCCTAAAATTTAAAGATGGTTCTATGCCAAAGACTGATGTTATTCTTTTGTACCAAAAACTAAGTGATATTTTCAAATTCAACATTGAAAAATTTAAAGACAATGAGAAAAAACGTCAAGCTTATGAATCACAAATACCTCAAATAGAACAAATGTTCTTGGATGTTGAACCAGATTGCAATGATTTAGTTGCTTTATTTGAGCCACAATTCAATGCCAACCCATCAAATCCAGAATTGTTAATCAAAATAACGGACAATTTAGAGAAAGATTGTGCCTCTAGTGATTTGTACTTTAAAGCAGCTATTGAACTTGACAAAATACAACCATCAGCAGTATCTAAGCGCAAAATTGGAGACATGTATATTGCAAAGAAACAAATTTCCAAAGGTATTGAATACTACAAAGAAGCTATTGATTTAGAAGAAGATGGAGATAAAAAAGCAATGATTTATTACAAAATGGCATATAATACATCAGGTGCGACAAGTGTAAGTTATGCAAACAAAGCATTAGCTTTAAATCCAAATCTTGGTTCTGCTTATTTAGTAATTGCAAGCAAGTATGTAGATGGTTCGTCTTCTTGTACAGCAGATGCAGAATTCCCAGATTTAGAAAAATGGAAAGTATATTGGGTTGCCTACGATATGTGTCAAAAAGCAAAAGCAGTTGACCCATCAATTGCATCACAAGCAAATAGTTATGCAGCAAGTTTCAAATCACATTTCCCAGATGTAGAAGCCTTGTTTGGATACAATGTAACAGAAGGATCTTCTCAAAGAATTGGTTGTTGGATAAATATGACAACAACTGCAAAAGTAAAATAGTGCATACAAAAAGACTATACAAAAGATTCTCTAACAGTATGATGGTATTTTTGTCCATTGTACTGTTTTTTTCATGTAACAATGATATAGAAAATGTTATTAAAGTTTCTGAATTTGAAAAACTACCAAATTTACGTGGCGAAAACATAAACTTTCAACAAACAGAATATGGAAAAGTAGTTATAACCATTTCCACACCCAAAATAATACAACATATCAAAAATGGAGAAGAGGTTATGGAATTCCCTGAAGGAGTTACGGTTGTACAGTATTCACAGTATCCTGATACAACATCCTATATTTCTGCAAATTATGCAATCAACTACACCGAAAAAAAATTATGGAAAGCTCGTGGTGATGTGGTCGCAATCAATGCCAAAAATCAAGAAAAATTAAACACAGAATACTTGATTTGGGATCAAAAAAAAGGTGAAATTTCTTCAAATCAAAAAGTTCAAGTCAGTACCCCAGACGATGTGATTTTTGGAGAAGGATTTCGTTCTGACGAAAGTTTTGATGATTGGCAAGTAGATAAAGTTACTGGAGTAATTACTTTTGATGGAGAATCATACGATGAAGGAGCAGAATCAACAGAAGAATAAAGATTCCATTTATTTTATCATAATGGAATATGCATGGCTTACTATTTCTTTAGCATCTCTATATACAGCCATAAACAATTATATCTACCACGGATTTGATAGTGAAAGTATTAAATTCACTGTTTTGTTTGCACTCTCATTTGCAATGTACTTATTTCGTCGCTATCGAAGAAAAAACAACAAGCAAACAATTATTCAGACAAAAGAAAAAAAACAACAATAAAAAATCATTTGATATATTGGCAATTCTGCATTTTTATTATCTTTGCCAACCTAAAAATAGAAACTTAACAAAATAGATAGAAAATATGGCAGCTATTCAATCATTACGAAAGAACTCATGGATTTTAACCATAGTTATTGGTTTGGCTCTTTTAGCATTTATTGTAACAGGTCTTGATACCTCTTTATTTTCATCAAGACAAAGCAATGTAATTGCAGAAATCAATGGTACAGAATACACATACGATGAGTATTACGCGCTTTACGAGTTATATGAAAACCAACAAAAAAATTCAGGAGCAGACCTTTCTTACGCACAAAAAGAACGAGTTCACACTGAAGCATGGAAAGCGTTCCTAACAGGGAAATTATTTGAAGAATCATACGAAAAATTGGGATTAAGTACATATAAATCAAACTTGAACATTCAAGGTTTGTGTGATGAAGAATTCCAAGATGCTATATTAGGTGAAAATATAGATCCAGAATTACAATATTATTTTAGAAATCCCCAAACTGGTGAGTTTGACAAAGAAATGTTGATTAATGTTTTAAGTAACATGTCAACTATGAGAGAACAAAACCCTGAATTTTACGAAAGTTGGTTACAATTTGAAAAGACTCTTCACGAAAACACACTTCGAAGAAAATATGTTAGTTTAATTTCAAATGGTATTTTCTCAACGACTATTGAAGCTGAAGCGAGTGCAAATCGAAAAAACGAACAGTTTGACATTAATTTTGTAAAAATTCCATACGAGAGTATTGCAGATAGCACTATTAAAGTTTCAGACAAAGAATTAGCTTCATTTTACAAGACAATTTCTAACGAAAGTGGCTATCAACAAGAAGATGGTGTAACAATTAAATATGTTACGTTCGATATTGTACCAACTGATGCAG
>JAZRVS010000193.1:0-19037 GCA_045599365.1 Bacteroidales bacterium | reverse complement strand
ATATTACACGACAAATTCCTTTTTCACTTTGAACCTGAAACAATTCATCGGAAAATTTTCCTTCTGAGATATCGGAGGTAATTGCACTAAAATCATTTGTAAACACAAATGGTTCTCGATATTTCGGATTTTGTATGCCTCCTACACGAGAATTTCCAGGACACAAATAACATGTTGCGTCATATTCTGGCAAATTTAATTGTGCAACTATTTCTTGTTGACCTTGCCATGGGCGTTTCCCTCTATGTGGTGAAACCAACATCCACTCTCCCGATAATGGGTTATAACGACGATGCGTATCGTTTTTTATATCAAACGTATTCATTATTATTCTATTTCACTTGTCCCATCACACAAATCAACTTCAAAAATAGCCTCTTCCTTGTTGTATTTATCGTAATATTCTGTCTTCATTTTTTGCTTAAACAATGCTATGGCTTCATTTTTCACAATTGAAATAGTACAACCTCCAAAACCACCACCCATCATTCTTGATCCAACAACGCCACCGCACGAGCGTGCAATTTCAACCATTATGTCTATTTCTGGACAACTAACTTCATATTGTTTACTAAGACCCTCGTGAGTTTCAAACATCATTTCGCCAATTGTTTGCACATCGCCTCGTAGCATTGCTTGACACGCATTCTGCAAACGATTATTTTCTTCTATAACGTACCGACAGCGATTATACGATTTCCCTTGTAATTGAGATTTACAATTTTCCAATTGCTCCATTGAAATATCTCTCAACGACTGTATTCCTGAATATTGAGACGCAACCACTTTCACACCAGCTTCACTTTCGCATCGTCTAACATTATATTCCGACGATGCAAGATTATGTTTTACATTGCTATTGCAAAGCAAAACCGTATATCCATCTAATTGAAATGGAAAATATTGATATTCAAGTGTTTTACAATCAAGTTGTATTACGGAATCTTGTTTTCCAAACATAACAGCAAACTGATCCATTATACCACAATGAACACCAACATATTCGTGTTCAGCCAATTGAGACATTTGCACTAATTCTAACTTTGAAAATCCAAGATTGAAAATTGTATTCAATGCGTAAGCAAATCCACATTCCAACGCCGCAGATGACGATAATCCAAATCCAACAGGAATATTTCCGCCAAAAACCAAATCAACCGTTGGAACAACAACACCTCGTTTCTGCATTTGTGCTATCACACCAAGCAAATAATTACACCAATGAGGAGATTTTTGCGGTGCAACTTCAACTACTTCGCACAACGATTGCTTATCGTACGAATAAAGACGATATTTATGCTGAGTATTAGGCGCAATAGCAAAATAAATCTCTTTATCAATCGCTGCAGGCAATACAAAACCATTGTTATAATCTGTATGTTCTCCAATAATATTGATTCGTCCTGGAGAACGAAACAATCGAGGATTTTTGGAAAACATCTCTACAAATTTTTTTTGTATTTCTCGTAACATCAATCTTACAAATAAGTAGAGACGCAAATTTGCGTCTCTACAATAAAACATCTATTTTAAACTTATTAATGTTGCCATTTTTTGAAGAAGTCGTTTCCTTTGTCATCAACCAAGATGAATGCAGGGAAGTCTTCAACTTCAATTTTCCAAATAGCTTCCATTCCCAATTCTGGATATTCAACACATTCAATAGATTTGATGTTGTTTTGTGCCAAAATTGCTGCAGGGCCACCAATAGAACCTAAATAGAATCCACCATGTTTCTTGCAGGCATCTGTAACAGCTTGACTTCTGTTTCCTTTTGCCAACATAATCATTGAACCTCCGTGATCTTGAAATTCATCAACGTATGGATCCATACGACCGGCAGTAGTTGGACCCATTGAACCACACGCCATTCCTGCTGGAGTTTTTGCTGGACCAGCATAATAAATAGGATGGTCTTTTATATATTGTGGTAAATCTTCGCCAGCGTCCAAACGAGCTTTTAATTTTGCGTGTGCAATATCACGACCGACAATGATAGTTCCATTCAAACTCAAACGAGTTGAAACTGGATATTTGCTTAATTCTTTAAGAATATCTTTCATTGGTTGGTTAAGGTTGATTCTTACAACGTCGCCTTCGCCTGCATTACGCAATTCTGCTGGAATCAATTCTCCTGGATTGTCATCCATTTTTTCAATCCAAATACCTTGTTCGTTGATTTTACATTTAATGTTTCTGTCGGCAGAACAGCTTACGCCCAAACCGATAGGACAACTTGCACCGTGGCGTGGCAAACGGATAATGCGAACATCGTGAGCCATATATTTACCACCGAATTGTGCGCCTAAGCCAATCTTGTGAGCTTCTTCCAAAACTTGTTTTTCCAATTCAACATCACGGAATGCACGACCGTATTCGTTTCCTGTTGTTGGCAGACTATCATAATAATGTGTAGAAGCCAATTTTACCGTCAACAAGTTCTTTTCTGCCGAAGTTCCACCAATAACGAATGCAATGTGATAAGGAGGACAAGCGGCAGTTCCAAGAGTTGCCATTTTCTCTACAAGGAATGGAACTAATGTCTTTGGATTTTGAATACGTGCTTTAGTTTCTTGATACAAATATGTTTTGTTTGCAGAACCACCACCTTTTGTAACACAGAGGAATCGGTATTCCATACCTTCGGTTGCTTCAATGTCGATTTGAGCAGGAAGGTTACATTTGGTATTTACTTCGTCATACATTGTAAGTGGTGCGTTTTGCGAATAACGAAGATTTTCTTCGGTGTATGTTTTGTAAACGCCAAGAGAAAGAGCTTCTTCATCGCAGAAACCAGTCCACACTTGTTGACCTTTTTCTCCGTGAATAATTGCTGTTCCCGTATCCTGACAAAGAGGCAATTTACCTTTGGAAGCAACATCTGCATTGCGTAAGAATGTCAAAGCCACATATTTGTCGTTGTCGCTTGCTTCAGGGTCGGAAAGGATTTTTGCAACTTGTTCGTTGTGCGAACGGCGAAGCAAGAAAGAAACATCGCGGAAAGCGGCGTTTGCCATTGCTGTTAATCCTTCTTTTTGAACTTTTAGAATTTTGTGACCTTCAAATTCACTTACAGAAACGTAATCTTTGGTCAATAAATAGTATTCCGTCTTGTCTTCGCCAAGAGAGAACATTGGTTGATAGTGAAATTCTGCCATAGTTTAGATTTTTACATTTTGAAAGTCAAATATAATGAATTACTCAATATAAGAGAAACATTTCTGGAATAATTATGGAATGATACCTGATTATAAATGATTGTACTATCAACTTGTATATTGTTCCCAAAATTTAACTACCTTTGCGTGATTTCTATTTATTATATGGACATACAAAATGACGTTCAAGCAATTGATTCCTTAAAAGAGGTTTACACTTCTCTCAAAAAGGAAATACACAAGAAAATTATAGGTCAAGATGCCGTAATTGACGATGTACTTATTTCCATTTTTAGTAAAAGTCACTGTTTACTTGTTGGTGTTCCAGGGTTGGCAAAAACTCTACTTGTAACATCTATTGCTCAAGTATTAGGACTAAAAAACAATAGAATTCAATTTACACCAGACTTAATGCCAAGCGATATTACTGGTAGTGAAATTCTCAACAATAATAGAGAATTCCAATTCGTTCCTGGTCCATTATTCACAAACTTCTTATTAGCAGACGAAATAAACCGCACGCCACCAAAGACGCAAGCGGCACTACTTGAAGCTATGCAAGAACACGCCGTAACAATTGCAGGAAAACGATATCAATTGGAAGAACCATTTTTTGTTCTTGCTACACAAAACCCAATAGAACAAGAAGGAACATATCCTCTACCAGAAGCTCAGTTGGACAGATTTATGTTCAACGTAAAACTTGACTACCCTACAATTGAAGAAGAAATTGACATTGTAAAGGCAACTACAGGAACCGAAAATGCACAATTAAATACAATTCTTTCTGCAAAGGAAATTATTGCATATCAACAATTGATTAGAAAATTGCCTGTAAATGATAGTGTTATTCGCTACGCAGTTGAATTAGTTGCAAAAACGCGACGAGAAAAAACAGAAAACAATATTGCAAAAGAATACTTAGCTTGGGGCGCTGGTCCTCGAGCTTCCCAGTATCTTATTATTGGTGCCAAAGCTCATGCTGCGACATCAGGAAAATATTCACCTGATATAGAAGATATCAAAGCTGTCGCATTGCCAATTTTACGACATAGAATCATCAAAAACTATAAAGCTGAAGCAGATGGTTTAGACGTTGACGAAATAATAATGAAATTGCTGTAACAATGCGAAAATTACTAACATTCATATCGTTAATCTTAATCATAATTCCAACTTTTGCCCAAAAAAAGACTAAAGTTGAGATTAAACACACTGATTTAATGAAAGGCGATAAAGAAGTTAGACGATTGTATGGAAACGTAATTTTCAAGCACGATGATGCATATATGTACTGCGATAGTGCTCTTTCCTATTCAAAAGACAATAGATTTGAAGCCTACGGGCGAGTTCGTATTGAAAACAAAGATGTTACCGTTTATGGCGATACGTTATATTATTCAAGTGTAACAAATATTGCTTGTCTTCGTGGAGATATACGAATGATTCATGGAAAAATGAATTTAACCACTCATTTCCTTGATTATAATATCAAACAAAATGTTGGCTACTATCACAATGGAGGAAAAATCATCGATGAAACAAATATTCTCACAAGCAATATCGGTAGCTATTACGTCAACGAACGTATGCTCTTCTTCAAAAAAGATGTGGAACTAAAAAATCCAAACTACGTTATGAATACCGACACATTAAAATACAAAACGACTACGAATGTTGCGTATTTCGTCGGTCCAACGACAATTACGAGTAATGAAAATATTCTTTATACACACAACGGTTGGTACAACACAAAAACTGACCAAGCTCAAATGTACGAAAAAACGTATCTAAATAGTGGCTCAAAATACGTGTATGGTGACGATATGTTTTATGATAGAAACAAAGACGAAGGAACAATTCGCAAAAATTCCGTCATTACTGATACCACGCAGAAAATTACTATTTATTCTCAATTTGGGTTTTATCAAGGCAAAAAATCCGCTGTGTTTGTTACCGACAGTGTACTTGCCGTAAAAGCTTTTGAGACTGACTCTCTCTATTTACACGCCGATAGTTTGTTTTTTAATCAATACACAATTGCTTCTCTCGATACTACAAAAACAGATTCCGTAACCTATGAAGTTATAAAAGCATACCACAAAACTCGTTTCTTTAAGAACGACCTACAAGGTGTTTGTGATTCATTAGTTTACAATGCCTTGGACTCAATGATTTACCTTTGTACAAAACCAGTCATTTGGTCTGACGAAAATCAAATGTCAGGATTTGATATTAGACTAAAATTAGGGAATAACAACAAAAGACTTGACCAAATAATAATACAATCCGATGCGTTTGTCGTTGCCCAATGCGACAAAGATAAATTCAATCAAATGAAAGGGAAAACACTCATTGGCTACATAAAAAACAATGAATTAGTTCAAGTTGATATGTTTCAAAATGGTGAAACACTCTACTATATGAAAGACAAAGACGATATTGTTGGCGTAAATAGAGCCAATTGTAGTGATATATCGGCATACTTAAAACACGGAAAAATAGACAAAATTGTTTTTAAAAATAAACCAGAAGGAACATTTAGTCCAGTGAATCAATTTCCACAAAAGATGTCGCTCATAGACAACTTCAAATGGCATGACACAATTCGTCCCATTGATGCCAACGATGTATTTAATTGGAGGGTTGATTAAAATTTTTCAAAAAAAAACTCGCGAAGTGTTGTATTTCAAGAAAAATATATACTTTTGCGTCTTGAATAAAGGATTATAGAGAAAATTATAATAATTATGTATCTAAGTACAGAAAAAAAGGCTGAATTAATTAAGAAATTCGGAAAATCAGAAGCAGATTCAGGTTCTGCAAAATGTCAAATTGCAATTTTCACTGAAAGAATCAATGCTTTAACAGAGAAAATGAAAGAAAATCACAAAGACTTCGTTACTCAACGAGCTTTGTTAAAGTTGGTTGGTAAAAGACGTAATCTATTAACTTACGTTAAAAACCACGATATAGAAGAATACCGTAACTTAATTAAGGAATTAAATATCCGTAAATAATATTTACGAGAAAAATCTATTTTGTGGGAAGGCAATTTTTTCAAGTTGCCTTTTCCTATTTATAATAGGTTATTAGATTTTCAAGATTATACACAAAAAAATAAATAACATGTTACAAGTTTTTAAAAAGGTAATCACTTTAAGTGATGGTCGTACTATCGAAATTGAAACAGGAAAGTTGGCAAAGCAAGCTGACGGGTCTGTAGTAGTAAGAATGGGCGACACAATGCTTTTGGCTACTGTTTGTAGTGCAAAAGATGCTGTTCCAGGTACTGATTTCATGCCACTTACAGTTGAGTACAAAGAGAAATTCGCTTCGTTTGGAAGATTTCCGGGTGGATTTACAAAGAGAGAAGGAAAAGCTTCAGATTATGAAATTTTAACGGCACGTTTGGTTGACCGCGCTTTGCGTCCATTGTTTCCAGACAATTATCATGCAGAAACATTCGTTAATGTTTTGTTGATTTCTGCCGATGGTAAAAATCAACCAGATGCTTTGGCTGGTCTTGCTGCTTCTGCTGCACTAGCGGTATCAGATATTCCATTTGGCGGTCCAATCGCCGAAGTTCGCGTTGCTCGTGTAGATGGCAAATTGGTTATTGATCCAACATTTGAAGAAATGGAACGTGCCGACATTGACATTATGGTTGGTGCCACATACGACAACATTTTGATGGTTGAAGGTGAAATGAACGAAGTTTCTGAAGCAGAAATGCTTGAAGCTTTGAAATTCGCTCACGAAGCTATCAAACCTATGTGTCTTGCACAAAACGAATTGACTGCTGAAGTTGGTAAGACTGTTAAACGTGAATACTGTCACGAAGAAAACGACGAAGATTTAAGACAAGATGTTTGGAACAAGTGTTACGACAAAGCATACGCTGTTGCGGCTTCTGAAAACACAAACAAACACGAACGCGAAGCAAATTTCTCTGCGATTAGAGATGAATATCTTGCTGCAATGGATCCAGAAGAAGCTGCTGCAAAAGCAGAAATGGTTGGACGCTACTATCACGCAGTTGAAAAAGAAGCTATGCGCCGTTGCATTCTTGATGAAGGGAAACGTCTTGATGGTCGTAAAACAACTGAAATTCGTCCTATTTGGTGCGAAGTTGGTTATTTACCAGGACCTCACGGTTCATCAATCTTCACTCGTGGTGAAACGCAATCATTGACAAGTGTAACACTTGGTACAAAACAAGATGAGAAAATAATGGATGAAGTTTTAGTTCAAGGTCGTGAAAGATTCTTGTTACACTACAATTTCCCTCCATTCTCCACAGGTGAAGCAAAAGCACAACGTGGTGTTGGTCGTCGCGAAATCGGTCACGGACACTTGGCTTGGAGAGCATTGAAGAGAATGATTCCTGAAGATTATCCTTATTGCGTTCGCGTTGTTTCTGACATTATGGAATCAAACGGTTCTTCATCAATGGCTACAGTTTGCGCAGGAACACTTGCTCTTATGGATGCTGGTGTAAAAATCAAGAAACCTGTTGCTGGTATTGCTATGGGATTGATTACAGACAAAGGAAACGTGAAATGGTCTGTTTTGTCTGATATTCTTGGTGATGAAGACCACCTTGGTGATATGGACTTTAAGGTTACTGGAACTGCAGATGGTATCACAGCAACTCAAATGGATATCAAGGTTGACGGATTATCGTACGAAGTTTTGGAAAAAGCTTTGAATCAAGCAAAAGAGGGTCGTTTACATATTCTTAGTAAAATCACTGAAACTATCGCAGAACCACGTGCAGATTTGAAACCACATGCTCCAAGAATTGAGACATTGAAGATAAACAAAGACTTTATCGGTGCTGTAATTGGTTCTGGCGGTAAAAATATCCAAGAGTTGCAAGCACGTACAAACACAACTATTTCAATTGAAGAAGTTGATGGATTCGGAATTGTTGAAATTTCTGGAAACAACAAAGAAGGTATGGATGAAGCAAAAGCCTATATTTGGGGTATTGCACAAGAACCAGAAATTGGACAAGTTTACAAAGCAAAAGTAAAATCTATAGTAGAATTTGGTGCTTTCTGTGAATTCTTACCTCAAAAAGATGGATTACTTCACATTTCCGAAATCGCTTGGGAACGAGTTAACAAAGTAACCGATTACTTGAAGGAAGGCGACGAAATAGAAGTAAAACTTATTGGTATTGAGAAAGGTAAATTCAAATTATCTAAAAAAGTTTTGACTGAAAGACCTCCTCGTCCAGCAAAAACAGAAGAAGAAAAATAATCTTCTAAACATATTACAAAAAAGGCTATCAGAAATGGTAGCCTTTTTTATTTTTCCCTTCGTATATTCCTCTATTTTTTGTATTTTCGCAAAAAATTATTAGAAATGGAACGTACATACAGATTGTATAACAACATCCTTGGATTTCTATCATTTATTGGAGCCTCATTAGTGTACCTACTAACAATAGAACCAACTGTAAGTCTTTGGGATTGTGGAGAATTTATTGCAACAGCAGCTCAATTAGAAGTGGGACACCCTCCTGGGGCACCATTCTTTCTACTTTTAGGTAGATTTTTCTCATTGTTTGCATCGTCGCCAGAACAAATTGCTGCTTGCGTAAACACTATGTCGGCTTTAGCAAGCGGTGCAACTATTATGTTCTTATTTTGGACAATTACGCACTTGGCAAAGAAATTTTTCAATACCGAAAATCTTTCTTTATCAAATATTGTCGTAACTCTTTCTGCTGGACTTATTGGTGCTGGAGCCTATACTTTTACCGACACTTTTTGGTTTTCTGCCGTTGAAGGTGAAGTATATGGAATGTCCTCCTTGTTAACAGCAGTCGTTTTTTGGGCAATTCTCAAATGGGAAGACCATGCTGATGAACCAGGAAGTGGCAGATGGATTATTTTAATTGCATACATAATGGGATTGTCTATTGGAGTCCACCTCTTGAACTTATTGACTATCACTGCAATAGTATTCGTTTATTACTTCAAAAAATACGAACCAACATTCAAAGGAATCGTTCTCACTTGCCTACTTTCATTTATTTTTATCGCATTTATGATGTGGGGTATCATAGCAGGTTCTGTGGATGTAGCTTCTTCGTTTGAATTGTTTTGTGTAAATGTTCTCGGAATGCCATTTCAATCTGGATTGTTTGCTTGGTTGATTATTTTAAGTGCTTCTTTTGTTGCTGCAATTATACTTACAAAAAAAGATTCTGCCAATAAATGGTTAAAGGTCGGAATTGTAACTTTTATTGCAATTCTACTTGGAATTCCAACATTAACAGATAGTCCTCTCATTTGGATAATCATTCTTGCTGGAATTGTTTGGGGATTATATTTCGTAAATATAAAGAACAAATATATCCTCAATACTATCGTAAACATTTTGTTGGTCATAATGATTGGATATTCTTCGTATGCAATGATTATTATTCGTTCAAATGCGATGACACCAATGAACGAAAATGCACCAAAAGACGCCTTTTCACTACTTTCATATTTGAATCGTGAACAATATGGTTCTACTCCAATTTTGTATGGACCTTACTACAACGCATCGCCAAAATGGCAACCAGATGGTTATCCAGAAGTTACCGAAAAATGGACTTACACTCCTCGCGATGGCAAATATGTAAAAGTTAGTAACGGCATTGAATATAAATGGAATCCAGACATGTGTACTATCTTCCCTCGTATGTATAGTCGTGAAGCACACCATATTCAAGGATATAAGAGTTGGGCTAACATAAAAGATGGTGTTAATACGAGAAAAGTCCACTATGACCGAGAAGGTAAAGATTATAATGTTCCAACCTTTGGTCAAAATTTACATTACTTCTTTACGTACCAAGTTGGCCACATGTATATGCGCTATTTTATGTGGAATTTCTGCGGTCGTCAAAATGACACTCAAGGTCACGGCGGTATCCAAGATGGAAACTGGATTACTGGTATCAACGCAATTGACAAACATTTAGTTGGTGATCAAACACAAATTTCAGAAAAAGCAAAAAATGCACCATCTCGAAATGTGTACTATATGCTACCATTCTTACTTGGATTGCTTGGTTTAATTTATCATCTATCAAAACGAACAAATGACTCTCTTATAGTTATTTTGTTGTTTTTATTGACTGGTTTAGCAATTATTGTTTACTTAAACCAAAAACCTTACGAACCTCGTGAACGTGACTATGCGTATGCAGGTTCATTCTATGCATATTGTATTTGGATTGGATTAAGTGTTTTGGCATTATTTGACATTATCAAGAATGCAATAAAAAATACAAAAGTTGGAACAATTGCTGGTATTGCAATTGCACTTTTAATAACGATTCCAGCTCCAGTTTTATTAGCAACACAAAACTGGGACGACCACGATCGTTCAAATCGTTATACTGCCCACGATTTTGCTTACAATTATTTGCAAACTTGCGACCCTAATTCAATGATTGTTACCGCAGGTGATAACGATACGTTCCCTCTTTGGTACATTCAAGAAGTTGAAAAAGTACGAACTGATGTTCGCGTCCTTTGTACTCCTCTTTTGGCAACTGACTGGTACGCACAACAAATGAAACGTCAAGCCTACGAATCTGCACCGCTACCAATGAAGTTAACTGAAAAACAAGTTGGTAAAGGTATTCGCGATATGGTACTCGTCAGCGAAATTGAAGGAACAAAAGATAAATTCTACGACATTAGCGAAGCTATGAATGTTGTGAGAAACGACAAATATACACGTGACTATGCTGGTGATAAATACAATTTCTTCCCTGTTCGCCACCTAAAATTTGACGTTAACAAAGATATTGCATTGAAAAACAACGCTGTATCTTTGAAAGACTCATCATTCATAGTACCTCAAGTCAAATTCTCATTTAGAAATGACGAGAAAACCATTTATAAAAACAAACTTGTCATCTACGACTGCCTTGATGGTTACGATTGGTCTCGCCCACTCTACTTCACAAGTCAAAGTTCTGCAGAAGATATTGGACTCGCTGACTACACACGTTACGATGGTTTCGCTTACAAATTTGTACCTATGATGAACGAAGACAATCGTATGCCTAATATTGATACCGATGTGTTATATGACAAAATTATGAATGTGTACAAATGGGGCGGAATGGGAGAAAAGAATGTGTATATAGACCATTTCCACGAACGAACAATGCGTGTTATTGGCATTCGTCAAATGTTTAATTCTCTTGCTTTTGAACTAATTGGAGAACAAAAATTAGATTCTGCAAAAGCCGTTCTTCAAAAACTTGGTTCTATTATGCCTGATTGGCAAGTGTCCTATTTCGATGAATCAATTATATCTACAGCTTATGCTCACTACATTATCAAAGATTTTGAAGCTGGAGATGATTTATTAGAAACTTTTGCTAATAATTTGATTGACGAAATAGAATGGTACAATTCATTACAAAAACAACCTGATTTCTACAAACAAGTAGAATCTGATAGATATGATTATATGAGAAAAGTGGTTCAAATATTCCAAGTTGCAGTTCAATACGATAGAAAGGATTTGTGTGAACGACTAGAAAATCGCTGGAAAGATGTTGAAACATACTCTCTTGAAAATTATTTAACGGCTTCACAAAAATAAAAAAATGAAAAGAACAGAAATAAAATATGCTTTGCTATCTACTGAATTAGATATTCCTGTAGTTGTAAAAGGTTGGGTTAGAAACTTCCGTGGTAATAGTTTCGTAATGTTTGTTGCGTTGAATGATGGTTCATCGTTACAAAATCTTCAAATCGTTTTCGATACAGCTAAATTTGACGAAAAAGAATTGAAAAAAATTACTGTTGGTTGCTCATTGAGTGTCGATGGGACATTAAAAGCTTCTGAAGGTAAAGGGCAACGTGTTGAAGTTGTTGCAAATTCATTTGAAATCTTGGGTACTTGTAATCCAGATGAATACCCTATTCAACCCAAAAAACACTCGTTAGAATTTCTTCGTGAAAATGCACACCTTCGTTTCCGTACGAATTTGTTTGGTGCAATTTTGCGCATTCGTCATAGTATGATTTATGCAATTCATACATTCTTTACCGAACGTGGATTCTATAACATTCACACGCCACTTATCACAGGATCAGACTGCGAAGGTGCTGGAGAAATGTTTCAAGTAACGACGTTAGATTTGAACAATCTTCCTAAAACTGAAGATGGCAAAGTTGATTACTCTGAAGATTTCTTCGGCAAAATGACCAACTTAACTGTTTCGGGTCAATTGGAAGTTGAATTAGCTTGTATGGCTTTATCAAAAGTTTATACATTTGGACCAACATTCCGCGCTGAAAATTCAAATACAACTCGCCACTTAGCGGAATTTTGGATGATTGAACCAGAAATTGCCTTTGCCGACATAAATGACGATATGGATATTGCTGAAGAATTCTTAAAATTCTTGATACAATACGCACTTGATCATTGTCGCGAAGACTTGGATTTCTTACAAGATCGTTTGATGCAAGAAGAAAAATCTAAACCAGAAGCTGAACGCTCAATGCCTTTGATTGAAAAACTTCAATTTGTATTAGCAAATGATTTTCAAAGACTTACTTACTCCGAAGCTATTGATATTTTAAAGAACTCAAAACCAAATCAAAAAGGTCAATTCAAATACAAAATTGAAGGTTTCGGTGCCGATTTACAAAGTGAACACGAACGTTATTTGGTTGAGAAACACTTCAAAAAACCAGTTATTTTAACAGGATACCCTAAAGAAATCAAGGCTTTTTATATGAAACAAAATCCTGACGGAAAAACGGTTGCCGCTATGGATATCTTATTCCCTGGAATTGGTGAGATTATTGGTGGCTCAGAACGTGAAGCTGATTTCGACAAATTGAACAAACGTATTGAAGAATTGAATATTCCGATGAAAGATATGTGGTGGTACTTAGATACTCGCCGTTTTGGTGCAGTGCCTCACGCTGGATTTGGTCTTGGTTTTGAACGATTGTTGTTATTTGTAACTGGTATGACTAATATCCGCGATGTTATTCCTTTCCCTCGTTATCCTAAATCAGCAGAATTTTAGAATATGGCAAAAGAATTAGAATTTGTAAGTCAAATAACTAAAAATACTTGTGAGGATTTTCAACTATTTGGATTCATCACAAATTTGCAAAATTTTGAACAATTGCTTCCTCCTGAAGCAAAGGAAAAAATTACACTTTCCGAAGATTCTATTACTATTCATGCAATGGGTAGTATGAGTGTTACTCTTTCTATTCTTGAAAAAGAACCATACAAAACTCTAAAAATTGGAACTCAAGGGAATGAAATGTTCCGTATTTGGATACAACTCAAACAAGTTGCTCCTTACGATACACGCATTCGTGTTACTCTCAAAGCAAATATTCCATTAATTGCACGTCCAATGATAAAGAAAGACCAACTACAACAACTTGTTGATAGCATTGCTCTTGCTTTAGGTAGCTTACCAATTCAATTGTTACAAGGATATACTGATAAAAATGAATAACCAAGAGAAAATAGAAGATTTGCTTGCCAAAAAAGAACAAGCATTAGCTGGTGGTGGCGAAAAAGCTATTGAAGCACAACATAGCAAAGGCAAATACACAGCCCGTGAACGCATCGAAATGTTACTTGACGATGGTAGTTTTGAAGAAATTGATATGTTCGTTACACATCGTTGCACCGATTTCGGAATGGAAAAGAAAGTTTTCTATGGCGATGGTGTTGCTGTTGGTAGCGGAACAATTGATGGTAGATTGGTGTTTGTATATGCTCAAGACTTTACCGTAATCGCTGGAACTTTATCGGAAACTATGTCTCAAAAAATCTGTAAGGTAATGGATCTTGCAATGAAAATGGGAGCCCCAATTATCGGTATCAATGACTCTGGTGGTGCTCGTATTCAAGAAGGTGCATGCGCTCTTGCTGGATTTGGAGAAATTTTTGAAAGAAATATACTTGCTTCAGGAGTTATTCCTCAAATATCATTGATTTTTGGTCTTTGTGCTGGTGGTGCAGTTTATTCTCCTGCTCTAACTGACTTCATTTTGATGACGGAACAAAATAGTTGTATGTACATAACTGGTCCAAAAGTCGTTAAAACCGTTACTGGAGAAGATGTTACAGACCAACAACTTGGAGGAGCATTAGTTCATTCCACAAAATCTGGGGTTTGCCATTTTACTACTCCAACAGAAGAAGAAGGCTTGCAATTAGTTCGCAAGTTAATATCTTTTATTCCTCAAAATAATATGGAAGACGTTCCACCAGTGCCAACTACAGACCCATATAATCGTATTGACGAAAAACTAGATACGTTGGTTCCTGATGACCCCAATAAGCCATACGATATGAAAGAAATCATCAACACTTTGGTTGATGACAAAAATTTCTTTGAAATTCAAAAAGACTTTGCAAAAAATATTATCTGTGGATTTGGTCGTTTCAATGGACAATCAACTGGTATCATAGCAAATCAACCAAACTGTATGGCTGGTGTTTTAGATTGCAATGCCGCTCGCAAAGCGGGTCGATTTGTACGTTTCTGCGATGCTTTCAATATTCCAATTCTCACCTTAGTTGACGTGCCAGGCTTCCTTTGTGGAACAGGACAAGAATACGCAGGAATTATTGACCACGGAGCAAAATTGTTGTTTGCATACGGCGAAGCAACCGTTCCAAAAGTTACCATTACCATTAGAAAATCGTATGGTGGTGCTCATATCGTAATGAGTTGTAAACAACTTCGTGGTGATGTTAATTACGCTTGGCCAAACGCAGAAATTGCGGTAATGGGTGCTGCTGGCGCAATTGGTATTTTACAAGGGAAAGCAATGAAAGCAATAGAAAATGATGATGAACGCAAGAAATTCAAAGCTGAAAAAATTGCAGAATACGAAGCTAAATTTGCAAGTCCCTACCAAGCGGCAGAACGTGGCTATATTGATGACGTAATTCTGCCTCACGATACGCGTTTTAGAATTATTCGTTCGTTTGAAATGTTACGAACAAAACGACAATCAAATCCTATGAAGAAACACTCTAATATGCCTTTGTAATGGGAAAAGATTCTCAAAATATTGTTGTTAAATCAATCAATGCTGAAGCAACAGAAGAAGAAATGCTTGCTATTGCTACTGCTATAAATTTGTATGTTCGTGGCGGTTTTGAAGAAAACAAACTAACCATCAAACATAATAGTTCCTCAAGTTGGAACTCTAAACTATTTGGCTTCAATCAATTACAAAAATAATTATGAAAAAGTTCAAATTCAATATTCAAGGAAAACCTTTCGAAGTTGCTATCAATACCATGCAAAACGGCATTGTTGATATGGACGTTAATGGCAAAAACTTCACAGTAGAAATTGAACGTGAAAGAACTGTTGTTACGCCTCCTGTTCAAACAGAAAAGCCCAAACTTGTAGAACAAAAAAATTCTACAGTCGCAAAACCCGTGATTTCAAAAGACCAACCATTGAGTATTATGAAAGTCTATGTAGCAAGTGGACAAAACGTAAAAAAAGGAGATAAATTATTTTCAATGGAATCTAATGGGAAAGAATGTACCATTACAGCAGATAAAGATGGCGAAATTCATAGAATTGATGTGAATATTGCTAATAATTTGCTGGTTGAGGGCGATGTTGTTGATTTACAAAATTCATCTTCTATTAGCACTTCCACAAAACCAAATGTAAATACTGACAAAGCAATCCCAGCTCCACTTCCAGGCACAATAGTGAAAGTTATGCTATTAGAAGGTACGACTGTAAAATCTGGAGATGTGGTTTTGACTATGGATTCAATGAAAATGGTCAACAATGTTTGTGCTGACAAAGATGGTAAAATTACGGCAATGCTTGTAAATGACGGTGATGCAGTATTGGAAGGCGACCCATTATTTGTAATAGAATAACCTATGAAAATCAATGGTAAAAATTTTGAGATTTTATTTGATAGAAAAAAAATTTCTACCATTATCAACGATACTGTTCAAACAATAAATGAACTAGATTTTGATGCAGTTTTCATTGTTATGGCTAATGGAGCGAATTGGTTTTCTCAAAAAGTTTTTGAACAATTTCCCTCTACAACATTTGACATTGAATATGCGTTATTAAAAAGTTATTCTGGCAGTCAAAGAAACGAAATTGAAGTTATTAGTTTACCCAAGACATCGTTACTACAAGGGAAAAATGTCATCATTTTAGAAGACATTATTGATTCTGGAGGAACAATGAAATTTATGATTGATTGGTGTAAACAAGTTGCCGCAGTAAAAAACGTATTTGTTTGCCCCATGGCAATTCGCGAAGGTGTAAACGCAAGTGAATACAACATTCAAAACAAACCAATTGAAATTCCCTCGAACAAGTGGATTGTTGGTTGTGGTTTAGATTATGACCACTTCGGAAGAAATCTTCCTGATTTATATTATATGGTTGACTAACCTACATTTCATCCATTTCAAAACTGAAAATATGACCGAATTAGAAGAAAAAATCAAAAAATTAGCAGACGCTTACTATCAAGGTAATGAATTAGTTACAGACTTTGAATACGATAACTTGATTGAACTTTTAAGACAAACGCAGCCCGATTCTGAATTATTACAAAATGGTGTTATTGGTAGCGATGTCAATCAATTAAAAGGAATCAGCAAAAAATACAAACTTCCCATAACTATGGGTACACTGTCTAAGTGTATGAATATTCCAGATTTCCAAAAATGGTGGGAAAGCCACGACCACTCAAATTTAGTCCTCGAAGAAAAAATTGATGGTGCTGGAGCATGTTTAGAATACAAAAACGGCACCCTAATTCAAGCTCTTTCTCGTGGCGATTCTGAATATGGCGAAGACATTACCGAGAATGTAACAAAAATACCAGATGTTGTTACTCAATTTAGTACATTCACAGGATTTGTTCGCGGAGAAATGGTTATGTTCAAGACATCATTTGAGCAACATTTTTCACACATGAAAAATCCTCGTAATGCATGCGCTGGTATCATAAAACGTCTTGATGGCAAAGGTTGTGACAAACTAAACTTCATTGCGTATGACTTATTTGATCCAAACAATACCAATGATAGCATGGAACTCCAAAAATTGGAATATTTGAAATCAAACGGATTTACAATTCCTCGCTACCTAAATAATCCTACTTATGAAGACGTTTTAGAATGGAGGAATAAAGTTACTGAAGATAACGAATATCCTCGTGATGGAATTGTACTCAAACAAAATATTGTAAATAAAGAAGATCTTGCTCGCCATACTCCGCTCAATAATGTGGCTGTAAAACCAGAACATGAAGTAGCACTGACACAAGTTGTAAAAATTCGTTGGCAATTAGCTGGCTCTATATTTAGTCCCGTTGTTGATGTTAAACCTATTGAATTGTATGGAACAACTGTAGAACACGCAACAGTAGCTAATATCAATGTAATGAACGAATTAGGAATATACGAAGGTGCTAATGTCCATATAACGAAAGCAGGCATGATAATTCCACAAATTGTTGATGTTGTTTCTCCCAAAATCAATGCTTTTGAAATACCAACTACTTGTCCTGTTTGTAGTGGAAAAGTTGAAGTAAATTCATCGGGAATGCCAATTTGCATAAATCCAAGTTGTCCAAGAAAGGTTGGGCACCGCTTCAAAAAAATGTTCAAAGTCTTTGACATAAAAGGCGCTGGCGATGCATTCGTACAAGAAATGGAAGATTGTGGCGTTTCAGTTCAAGATTTTCTTGAAATGTGCAAAACGGAGAATAAAACAATCCTCAATCAATATGCAGGAGGAATAAACGGAGAAAAAATTTTATCTCAAATGCAAGATATTATGTCAAAACCTATTTCTGTTGCCGAATTTTTAGCAACTTTTGATTTTAAAGCATTTGATGAAAAAAAGCTACGACTTATTGGAGACAAAACATTAGACGAAGTTCTATCCATCACTATCGGTGAATTAGCTTCCATTGATGGATTCGCTGACACAACAGCTACAGCATTTAAGAAACATCTAAACGAAAACAAAGAAGAAATAAACGAATTACGAAAATTCTTCATTTTTGAAGATGTAACAGCGAAATCAACCATAGCAACAGAAGCAAAAGGTAAAGTATGCTTTACTGGTTCTGCACCTATTTCACGTAACGAGTTAACAGCAAAGGCTGAAGCAGCAGGATGGATTGTTCAATCATCTGTAAACAAGGAAACTACAATCCTTGCATGTGCTGATCCAAATTCTGGTAGTTCAAAATTACAAAAAGCAAAAGCAAATGGCACGCAAGTAATCAGTTACGAAGATTTTATAGACAATTATTTACGGTAAGGATATACATCATGGTAGCAATTTAATTGTCTGTTACCAATTATCAGTTGTTGGTCGAATCTCTTTGAGTAATCAGCTCAACCATTAAGAAAATCAAATTGAAAATTGAAAACTGACTACTGATACTTGATTCCAAATTATTGTCCTGCCAACTTGTATATTGTCGCCTTATTTATAATTAGGGATTGTCGTTTAATGTTTTCGTTTTGAGCGAGGCAGCGACTGATCCCATCCGTTTTCTGCATTCGACTCGTCAAATTTACGTTTTTATATCTCATTCCAGTCGTTTCGGCCAGATTTTTTGTCTATTCTCAATGGCAGAGGCGTACTTCCCCTGCGGGAGCACTTTTCTATCTGCATGTTTTCGTTTCAGGCAACCGCCAGCTGGGATCTCTGTTCTATCCTGTTCGCTAGCTGCACCACGTTTGCCGTGTGTATGCCGAAGAAGATATACAGGATTTCTGTAAACTTCGTCCGAGCCTTGACCCTCTTCAGGTCGTAGTGCTCTTTCTGTGTACCGAACGAGC
>JAZRVS010000192.1:0-3853 GCA_045599365.1 Bacteroidales bacterium | reverse complement strand
GTTTGCAGGATAGGGCTTGACGAGCTGCTTAGGGAAGTACATCGGGTCGTCAATACTGTGTATGTGACTGAAGGCGCCATCGAGAAGATAGGTGCCTGCCTCGATCCAATGGCGGCGAGTCATGCCGCTGTATGGACTAAGCTGATAGTCGGGTGCGTTGACATGGAAGGTACCATCGGGTGTGGTCTGTGCCGAGCAGGTGAGGGCTACGACAAAAAGGAGTGCGAAGAGGAGCATAGGGGAGAGTTATGAATTAAGAGTTATGAATTAATAGTTATGAATTATGAATTAAGAGTTATGAGTTAAGAATATATGTTTTGAGTTGTGTATTGTAATTAAAATTTATGAATTGATTCTTACGTGTTGTTATTTTGTTTTTTCAAACACCAATACCGTATGGTTTGGTATATACATTTTGAGATAATGTTCTGCATACATTCCTTCTTCCACAGGAAGGGAGAAATACGATAACGATTCATCTACTCTATTCAACCCGCCGTATTTAGGAGAATCATTTGATAAAACTATCTTGTATTCGCCTTTTGGCATTGCAATGCCGTAGTTTTCGAATGATTTTACTGGATTAAACGAGAATACAAAAAACAAGCCATCACGTTCAAAGGCAAGTATTTGATCGCCATTATTATCGTGTATAAAACGAGGACGTTCTGCAAAAAAATCAGGATGATTATTAACCAAGGCAATCATATCCTTATCAAACGCATCTAAAAATTTATAACGAAGAGATTCATCGGTTTTCAAATGCCACTGACGGCGAGCATAATGATACGACCAATTATTTCCTTCGCGAGGGAAATCTATCCATTCTGGATGACCGAATTCATTACCCATAAAGTTCAAATAGCCATTTTGAGCAGTTGCAATAGTCATCAAACGAATTTCCTTGTGCAAAGCCATTCCACGGTCAATCACCAAACTTGGTATTGCCACATGCATACAGCTATACATTTCTTGATCCATCAAGCGGAAAGCTATGGTTTTATCGCCTACAAGGGCTTGGTCATGAGATTCGGCATACGAAATAACCTTTTCATCGGAGCGAGCTTGAGTTAATTCGTAGTAAATATTTCCAACTTGCCAATCCTCGTCTCTATATTCTTTTAACAGTTTTATCCAATAATCTGGGACACCCATTGACAAACGGTAATCAAATCCGAAACCACCATTTTCAAATGCTGTCGCCAAACCTGGCATTCCGCTCATATCTTCTGCAATAGTAATAGCAGAAGGTTTCACTTCGTGAATCAGTTTGTTTGCCAACGCCAAATATGTGATTGCATCATCGTCTTCATTTCCATCAAAATAGCGTTCATAGCAGTCAAAAGCACGACCTAAACCATGGTCGAAATACATCATACTCGTAACGCCATCAAAACGGAAGCCATCAAAATTAAATTCGGTTAACCAATATTTACAATTTGAAAGTAAGAAATGAACAACCTCATTTTTACCATAATTAAAACACTTAGAATCCCAAGCAGCATGAGTTCCTTTAGGTCCTTTATGGAAAAACTGATAGTCAGTTCCATCATATTTGCCGAGCCCTTCAACAGTATTTTTAACAGCATGAGAATGAATCAAATCCATTATAACGCGCAAGCCCATTCCATGGGCCGTATCAACCAATTCCTTCAATTCTTCTGGTGTTCCGAAGCGTGAAGAAGGAGCAAAAAAACTTGACACATGATAACCGAACGACCCATAATACGGATGTTCTTGAATAGCCATCAATTGTACGGTATTGTAGCCAGAAGCTTTAATTTGAGGCAAAATATTTTTTGTAAACTCCGAATATGTACCAACTTTATATTCTTCCGTTGCCATACCCACATGAGCTTCATAAATAAGAGGTGCTTGCTTTATTTGTGGCGCAGGATTTTTCCACTGATATTCATCGGTATCCCATATTTGAGCATTAAAAATTTTCGTATTCTCATCTTGAACAACTCGTTTTGCCCATGCTGGAATACGGAAACCTTGTCCCCCTTTCCAATAAATTGACAATTTATATAAATCGCCATGTTTTATTTTATCAAAAGGGACTAGTAATTCCCAATAGTTATCTTTCTCTTCAAAGACGAAATCGACACGTTCTTGCCAATCGGAAAATGTACCAACGAGACAAATACTTGTTGCATTAGGAGCCCATTCACGAAAAATCCACCCATTCACAGATTTATGGCATCCAAAAAACAAATGCCCATTAGCGAAAGAACTAAGAGAATCATTGTAAAGTAACAACTCTTTCTCTCTATGTTCAACATATTCCAAACGCCCTACCACTGCAGATTCAAATGGTTTTAGCCATGGATCATTTTCCACATACGATGGAGTTTTCATACGCACAAATTATTTCCCCAAATGTACGAGTTTATACGGATTTGATACAAAAAAAAGGCTATCTTTTTAAGATAGCCCTTTCAAATTATACGAAATATTCAATTTAGTCAGCAGAGAAACCAACAAGTACAGATACACAACCGCGAGCAATTTCATCGCTAATTGCCTCATCATTAGTTTCTACTTCAATAGAAATAATCAATTGTTGACTTGATTCCATTTTGAAGTCCCAAACACGTTTGTACGAATGTTTTGCATTGGTAAACAACACATTTCTATCAGCATCCATTATAGAAAATTTGATTCTTGGTAATTGTTGATCACCACAAATTGCAATACGATAATTTTGGTTTGAGTAGAATGTTTTGTACAATTCTGCAGACTCACCTTCAGAAAGTTCTGTTGCATTGAAAATACCATCGTGAACGTATGGTTCCAAAGCTGGTTTACACTCTGTTTTTGCGAATGTTCTACATTGTCCGTAAGATAAAGTTCCTAACAATACGAACGAGACAACTAATACTAATATTTTACTAATGTTTTTCATAAGATTGCTATACTTTAATTATTGAACAATAGAGTTTCTCAATGTTTCAGTAGCATTTTTCAATGCGTCATATTGAGTTTGAGTTATATTAATTTTTTGAGTTGCTTTTAATACTGTAGAACCTGATTCTTCATCAGTAATAGTTTCAATACCAGACTTAACAATCTCTATATCGGCAAAAGCAGTAGCAACTGGTTGTAGTTTTTTCAATACTTCTGCGATATCTTTATTGTCAGTATATTCACCTAACAATTTTTTCATTTCAGAGAATGAAAGTTTTTGTTCAACAATACGTTCTACTAAATCTTTATCTTTTACAACATCTTTAGTTAATTGAGTTGCCAAATACAATGCTTCAATCCAACCACCAGCAAGAATCAAAGCAGCCATTTCTGGACGATTGTCTTCTTTCAACGTTGAGTTAGAATTTAGGAATGTTTCAGAAATGATACGAATAACAGAGTCTCTATTATCGTGGTTAGCTTCCAAACGATCAATAATTGGCTGATCAATTGCAGAAAGCAAATCTAAACCGATAGCCAACTTCTTTGAAACATTCATGTATTGCATAATAGTTTGGTCTTGCTCAAAGATACTTGCGTAGCTCAAATCTGCGCCATACACACCCAAGTTCAATGCTCTGTCCTTGTCTGTATTATAGTTATTTGAATTTGATGTTGGATTTAAGAGTGCATCTTCATATCCTGCGCCAGCTTTTTTCAACAACAATGTTGTTTCCACTGGTGAAGGTAACGAATACATTACTTTCTTAACATCATTAACAACTTTTTGTTTTTCAACTAATTCCTCATCCACTGCATCTGTAGTAGAAGAACCTTTCTTATCGGAATTACCACAACTCACGATACCCGCCATCAATCCAACTGCGATTAATATACGGAATAGATTTTTTGTACTTCTTCGCATACGTTTTAAATTAAAATG
>JAZRVS010000191.1:0-21360 GCA_045599365.1 Bacteroidales bacterium | reverse complement strand
TTTTTTGTCGTTTTTCCAAAATTTTCTATTTCCCAAGAGCAAAATCAAAGATTTTTTCAAAAACTGATAAATTTCTCAGTTTTTCTCAATCTGAAAAGTTTGCAGCATAAAAAAAGAGACTGCTCTTTTGAGACAGTCTCTATTATTCAGTTATTGAATTGGATGAATTATACTAATTTCTCCAATTTGTCAACATTTGCTTGAATCACTTCATCAGGTAATTCGTAATTTGTTAAATCGCCCGAAATATATTGATCGTATGCAGTCATATCAATCAAGCCATGACCAGAAAGGCAGAACAAGATATTCTTTTGTGTTCCCTCTTCTTTACATTTCTTTGCTTCACGAATAGTTGCAGCAATTGCGTGTGCTGATTCTGGAGCAGGAATAATCCCTTCTGATTGAGCAAACAACGTCGCAGCTTGGAACGATTCCAACTGAGGAATATCAACGCCCTTCATATAACCATCTTTTATCAATTGACTTACAATTGTTCCCGCGCCATGGTAACGCAATCCACCAGCGTGAATGTGAGCAGGAGCGAAATTATGACCAAGAGTAAACATTGGCATCATTGGAGTATAGCCAGCCTCATCGCCAAAATCGTATTGGAAAATACCACGAGTTAACTTTGGACAGGACGCAGGCTCCGCAGCAAGAAATGTCGTATTCTTTCCATCAAGCAAATTATGACGCATAAATGGGAACGAAACGCCTCCGAAGTTTGAGCCACCACCAAAACAACCAATCACGATATCTGGATACTCACCAGCCATTCCCATTTGTTTTTCAGCCTCCAAACCAATCACCGTTTGATGTAACGTAACGTGATTCAACACACTACCAAGAACATATTTGCAATTTGGTGTCTGCATTGCCAATTCAACAGCTTCAGAAATTGCCGTTCCCAAACTACCTTGATAATTTGGATTTGCCGTTAGAATATCCTTTCCAGCACGCGTTCCCATACTCGGAGATGCAATCACCTGAGCTCCAAATGTTTGCATAATAGAACGGCGATATGGTTTTTGATGATAGCTCACTTTTACCATAAACACAGCCAATTCCAAACCGAATGCTTTCGCAGCATACGAAAGCGCTGCGCCCCATTGTCCAGCACCAGTTTCAGTTGTAATATTTGTTACACCTTCTTGTTTACAATAATATGCTTGAGCCAATGCAGAATTCAATTTATGAGAACCAATTGGACTCACACTTTCATTTTTAAAATAAATATGAGCAGGCGTGTCCAACGCTTTTTCCAAACCATACGCACGAACCAAAGGCGTTGAACGATAGTTTTTATACAACTCGCGAACTTGTTCTGGAATTTCAATCCAAGCATTTGTTTGATCTAACTCTTGTTTTGAACACTCACGATTGAAAAGCACACACATTTCATCAAGCGTGATAGGCTTTTTTGTTTTTGGATTTAGCATTGGAAGTGGCTTATTCTTCATATCAGCCACAATATTATACCATGCTGTTGGAATTTCATTTTCTGTTAAGAAAAATCTTTTTTGTTTTTCCATTGTATTCTTAGTTTTATAAGATTCTAAATATGTGAATTAAAAAAGAAACCGCAAGTCTCTTGGAGGCTTGCGGTTTTACTTTGCTTTGTGCAAATAAACGTTAGACCCTCCTTCTGCTTAGGAGAGCCACCACCAACGATTATTTAACACCAACTTGTTCATTTCCTTTTTTGATGCTACAAAGAAAATATATTTTAAAGAATTTTCAAAATAATACACCATTGAAATTATCAATAGCTTAATTTTGCTCAAAGATGTAAATATTATAAATAACGAAATGGAAGATTTAATTAATAGAGAAAAAGAAATTACCAAAACGAGTATTATTGGGATAATTGCCAACATTTTTCTTGCAGGTTTCAAAGCTTTAGTTGGCTTGATTGCTGGGTCAATTGCGATAGTTCTTGATGCAGTAAATAATCTTACAGATGCGTTATCGTCAGTCATTACGATTGCGGGGATAAAATTAGCAAAACGGCAACCGAATCACGATCATCCTTTTGGTTATGGACGAATTGAGTATTTTGCCGCCATACTTATTGCAGGAATCGTTTTGGCTGCTGGTATTATGTCGTTTATTGAATCTGTAAAAAAAATTATAAATCCAGAAATGCCAGAATATGGTACGGCTGCAATTATTGTCGTTTCGTCCGCAATTATCGTCAAATTACTACTTGGGAAATATGTAAAAAAACAAGGCGAAAAATACAATTCAGATGCTCTTATAGCTTCGGGAACAGATGCTAGTTTTGATGCAATTATTTCTGCATCGACATTAGTTGGTGCCACTATCACTCTTATTTTTTCAATCAGTATAGACGGCTATATTGGAGCAATCATTTCTGCCTTCATTATAAAAGCTGGAGTAGAAATGCTTATGGATTCTATTAGTAGTGTGATTGGGAAACGTCCAGACAGCGAAATAACGAAAGCTATAAAAGATACTGTAAAACACATTGATGGCGTGCAAGGAGCATTTGACTTAGTTTTGCACAACTATGGACCAGACAAAGCGTTAGGTTCTATTCACGTAGAAATTCCAGCATCAATGACAGCCGACGAAATTCATAAACTTACCAAACAAATACAACTCACAATTCTTGAACAATATCACGTTTTTCTTACCGTTGGTATTTACGCCATTGACACAGTTCACAAAGAACAACGAAATAACATAAAACAATTTGCATTGAAACACGCTGGAGTTCTTGGCTCGCATGGTATTTTTATAGATGACGAGCATCAGTATGTTTCGTTTGATGTGCTAACCGATTTTACCGTTCACGACAGAGAAAAACTAACCAACGAACTCACGCAACAAGTACAAACAATTCTACCAAACTACGTAGTTTCCATTAGTTACGACACGAACTATAGTAGTTAAGAATTATGAAGGAAGAATTAAGAGTTAAGAAGTACATGTAAATACGTCTATTTATCGCGTCGCTTGTGAATTAAGAAGTAAGGCGTAAATATATTATGGAAACAATATGCAAATTGGTGGCACAATCATTTGCAATCAGGTGTCCCATAATGGTAAGACGATTACACATAGAGATTCTGTCTGACGACTAAATTACTGCCAAGATGTATATCATTGCCTATATTATTTTCGGCAAAAATCAGTTGTAACCTTTTGTATGAGTGCTTGTCCCTGTTGGATAGTTGTATCGGACAATTCGTCTGATTGGGAAACTATTTGAACTGCCGAATTATCGTTATCCCACGAAAAATATTGATTTTCACGTAGGTATGCAAAACCATCGTTAAATGCATAAAATGCAAATGGCGTATCGCCACGTAAAACATCTTTACTAAAGTAAAATTGCTCACTTGGAAGGTCCAGTTGGTTACACAACATTTTGGGCAAATCGCATTGGCTCATCAACTCAGAAATTGTTGTATCAGAAATAATTGCACCACCCGACCAAATCATTGGGATTCGGAATTTAACTTTTTCGTACCACATAATAGAATGTGGAATTCGCGAACCATGATCGGCAACAAAAACGACCAATGTATTGTTCCACCACGGTTCACTTTTTGCTCGACGCATAAAATCGCCAATACAACTATCGGTATAATGAACAGAGTTGAGGAATTTTTCTGGTTCTAAATCGCCATTAAACTCGCTATTCATAGGTACTTCAAATGGTTCGTGACTGCTCAATGTATAGCAAACCGAAAAAAATGGTTCTTGTTGTTTATGCAAATCGTCAAATAGTCGATTACAAACAACGTGGTCAAGAATTCCCCATTTTGAATTTCCATCTTTTTTATCAAAATCATCTATGGTAACGCACGTGTTGAATCCTCCATTACGGAAATACGAGTTCATATTTCCATATCGAATATCGCCACCATGATAAAATGATAAATTATAACCTAACGAATCGAAACTTTTTGACAAATAAGGCAATTTTTCAGTTTTTTCAGTATATTTAATAATTGCCGTGGTTGGTTGTGCGGGATAACCACTCAAGATAGATACAATTCCCACCTCACTTTTACTACCATTTGCATAACAATTTGAAAATGAAACACCTGCGCAAGCAATTGAATCTAAGTTCGGTGTAACGCCAACTTTTCCTCCCAACGATTCCATGTGTGATGCGGTGAAACTTTCCAAAATAAAGATCAATATATTGGGGCGTTTTATACGTAATAATTGTATTGGTTTGTTGTTGTTTGAATAAAATAAATTGGAACACATATCATCGCATGTTTTTTCATCCATAAACACATCTGCTTCAACCTTGCTACTATAGCCAAACGAATTCAAAAAATGCCAATGATCGTTTATTGCCGCATGATTTGCAAATGCTTCTGACGAAAAATATACACTACCCGTTCTAAGCGCAGCCACCCCAATACCGCCACGAATTGGAATCACGCAAATACCAATAACAACTAAAAAAACAATAGTACAGAATGGATTTACTGGCTCAAATTGAAAAATACATTTTTCAACATATTTTTTGTATAAAAACGAAAACAAATACGCAAAAAATGCAACAGCAAACAACAGCAACAACAAATGCCACAATGGAATCGAACCTAAAGCTTCTTTGGGCAGTGTAAGATATTGTAATGCAGAACTATCCATTCTGTATCCCCAATTTCTGTACAATTCAGCATCTGCAAATGTTATAAGAGAAAAAATGACAAGAAAAATACATGTAAAAATTCGCAAAAGTTTAACTATTGGCGTATTATATTTCACAAATAGCGAAATAATCATACACAACGATGAAAAAGCTACAAGATATCCGAGCATTGACGCATCGTGTTGAAATCCGTAACCAAATGATTTACATATTGTTGAAACTGGTAATGCAAACGAAAATGTATGATTATACAAAAGAAATATAACGCGACTCAATTCAAAAAAAACGAACCACATCAAGGCGTATAGGAAAATATATTTTATTCGTTGTTTCATTTTTATTAGGTGTCTGTTTTTAGGTATCAGAAGTCTGTTTAATATGGGTCAACATTTATAGAAAATGATACGGATTTATATTTTTCGTTTAAAACAACTCTTTGCATATATTGACGCACTTGCCGACGGACATCGGCAAAATTCATTGTTCGTGGAATTTTTAGCAAAATATCTTGAGCATACAACAATTGAACGCGAGGAATTGGTGGAAATTCTGGACCGAGCACATAAATTCCGTGTATATTTTTTAAATCCAATGCCAAAATTTTAGCAACATCAACGGCAATATTTTTGTCGCGATGTTTAATTGTAACACGAATCAAACGAGTAAATGGAGGATACCAAAAATTCTTACGTTCAATCATTTGTGAGGTAAGCAACGAACTATAATCATTCCGTTTAATATAATCCAGTACTGGATGTTCTGGCTGATATGTTTGAATGAAAACATGACCTTGCGTTTCGCAACGACCAGCGCGACCAGCAACTTGAACCATCAACTGAAAAGCACGTTCAAAAGCACGAAAATCTGGGAAACGAAGCATACCATCAGCACTCAACACACCAACCATTCCAACATTTTCAAAATCAAGACCTTTCGTAATCATTTGTGTTCCGACCAAAATATCAATCTCCCTTTGTTCAAATTGTTGAATCAAATCGGAATATGCAGATTTTCCACGGGTGGTATCTAAATCCATACGAGCAATTTTTGCATTAGGGAAAAGCTCTTTCAGCGTATCTTCAATTTTTTCGGTACCAAATCCTATTAGTTTCATCTCGTTGCAATTACATGCAGGACAAGTTGTTGTATATCGAATTGCGTAACCACAATGATGACACATCAAAGAATTTGAAAATTTATGATAGGTTAAGCTCACATCGCAATTGATACACTGATGTACGTAACCACAATCAGGACATTCAAGATATGGAGAAAAACCTCGACGATTTTGGAATAAAATTATCTGTTTTTTTTCATCAAGATATTTTTGAATCTCTTCCAAAAGTGTTTTACTAAACACATCATCGTGCATTCGTTTATGTTTTCTCTCTGTACGTAAATCAATAAGATGAATTTCTGGTAATGGAGCTTTTGTGTGACGATCTTTTAATTCGACTAAACCAATTGATTTTCGCAATGAATTATAATACGTTTCAAAACTTGGTGTAGCCGTTCCCAATAGCACTTTTGCAGAAAATTTCTTTCCCAAAATATATGCCATATCGCGAGCATTGTATCGGGGAGATGGATCATATTGTTTGAAAGATGTTTCGTGTTCTTCGTCAACTACAATCAAACCTAAATCACTAAAAGGCAAGAAAATAGAAGAACGAACTCCCAAAATAATCTTATATGAATTCACATCATTTTTGAGCAAATTATTCCAAACCTCAACACGCTCATTATCAGAAAATTTTGAATGATAAATACCCACTGCGTTACCAAACACATTTTGTAACCGACTGATAATCTGCGACGTAAGCGCTATTTCTGGCAACAAATAAAGAACTTGCTTTCCTTGTTGTAGCATTGACTGAATTAAATGCATATACAATTCAGTCTTTCCACTTGACGTTACCCCGTGGAGCAAACACACGTCTTTTTCGTCAAAAACCTTTTGAATTTCAGACAAAGCAATCGTTTGTTTTTCGCTCAATTCAGCCAAAGATTTGAGTTGTTTTTGAGAATATGAAAAACGCGACACTACTCTATTTTCAATACGAACAATATCTTTTTTTTCAAGTTCAGCGAGAATATTTGGCGTCCAATTTTTTAGCAAAACTTGTTTAGGAATGACAAAATCATCATCATCTTTATGTTGTACACACTCACTGACAAAGAATAAAAACAATTCTTGTTGTTTTGCCGCGCGAGACAATTTTTTGAACGCATCATCAATAAATTGTTTATCATCAATAGAATGAGCAAGACGAACAAATTGTTGTATTTTGGGTTTATATTGTTCCGAAATTGATTCCGAAGCAATAACGGCATCTAAGCTAATTAGCTTATGAACTTGGTTTGCAACTGATTTTCTATTGAGGAGTCGAGATAAATCATTCACAGTTATTTGTTCATTTGCTTCAATTTGAGCAAACACAATTCTATCAGACTCACCCAAAGTCATACAATCAAAGTCAGGATTCACCGACAAATGTGTTTCGCTTTCAAGTTTTAGTCCAGAAGGTAAAGCTGCCTTCATAATCTCGCCACGAGTACACATATAATAATCAGACATCCAATCCCATAAATCTAATTGCGATTGAGTTACCTTAGGATTTTCATCAAGAATAGACTCAATATCTTTCAGCAAAGGAGAATCAGGTTTATCGTGGTGGATGGCATAGATTACTGCCGTGTACATTTTTCGCAATCCCAATTGAACAACCACACGACATCCCACTTTTATGGAATCGACCAATGACTCTGGCACACGATACGTGTAAAGTGGGACAGACAAAGGTAAGATTACATCTACAAACGTCTCGTTATGTAAATTATCTTCCAATTAGTTTTCCTAAAAAAGATTTTTTTTCAGTTTCATAGTTTTGGTCTGACATAGAACCGACATTTAATTTTTTGCAGATTTCAGACCAATCAATTTTACCAGCAAATTCAACATTTCTATCGTCAATATAAATATCCGCATCTATTTTACGACTCATTTGAGATTCGTCAAATTCTTCTTCAGGATAATTTCGATTTACAGCATAAAATTCCACACCATTTTTACGACAAAACTCCACTGCCTCGTCTAAAGTTCTACCAGAACGATATGTCCATAAAATTAATTGGTCGCCACGTTTTTGTAATTCTCGAAGAGTTTCAAACGCGAACAATTTTTTTGCGCCAATTTCAGGATATTTATGTTCTACTAATGTACCGTCAAAATCTACTGCTATTTTCATAGTTATAATATAAAATATTAAGGCGTTAATATATGAGCTGACATTATCTATAAAGCAGTCGCTTGGTTTCAGTTCTATTTTGTCATCATAATATAAAATTGATTTCCGAAGAATCTTCACCCATCAAATATCCAGCATCTGATGACAAATTATCAAGCCAGAATATATAAAATTCCAAATTTAATGGCAACCGCCACAACAACCGCCTTCCGATTCATCACCGCAACCACCGCCACAAGAACCTTCACCACAATGACAGCCACCACATCCATGATGAGAAGCACGAGTTAAATCTTCTTCAGTTGCTTCTCGAACTGATTCAACTTTGCCAGAAAAAAATAGATTGATACCAGCAAGCGGATGGTTGAAATCCATAACAACAACCTTCTTGTCTTCATCAACTTTAACAACAGTTCCCGTCAACGGGTTACCTTGATTGTCGCGCATTGGGATTTCGCTACCGACAAATAAAATATCTTTTTGAACAACACCATTTACTGAGAAAATATCCATACTAACCTCAACAACAGCATCTTCTACACGTTCACCGTATGCATCAGCGGGAGAAAGAACAAAATCGAAATCGTCTCCAACCTCAAGATTAGCAATATTTTCTTCAAATTTTGGCAATAACAAACCAGAACCATAGATAAATTCTAATGGTTTTTCAGCTTTACAAACCTCCAAAACTTCGCCATTTTCATCATTTTTATACAACGTATACGACAAGGCGACAACTGTATTTTTCGCTATTTTCATTTCTTTATAATTAACCTTTTTAGACACAAAAAGACGGGACACAATGCCCCGTCTTTCAGTTAAACATATTTTTCTATCGAATGATAGTTACATCACCCTTCACGTTGAGTTCGCGATGTTTTCCTGTTGAAGGATCAACGTCTTCACAAACGGCTTTACAGTGGTAAACATACACATCTTGTTTGCTTATAGAGCCCTTGTAAACGCCATCCCATTGATCTTCAATATCTGTTGTTGACCACAACAAAGTTCCCCAACGATTGTAAACACGCAATTCATAACCAGATTCCAATACGCCAGCTTTAAATACTGGATAGAATGTATTATTTTCAGACAAATCAGGAGTGAATGCATTCGGGAATGTCATGCCACAATTTGGATTTGGAACGACTTTCAATGGTTTAGCAACCACATTTTTACAACCCCACGTATTTTCAACAACCATCAACGAAACCATAAAGTCTCCTACTTCATCATATTCATACGTTGTATTGTAAGCATTTTCCGTATAAACTCCATCGCCAATGAAATCCCAGAAGTAATCGAAATTTGATTGTTTTGGTGTCAAATTCGTAAATGTTACCTCTTTCTCTACAAAGATGCTATCGGTATGACGAATAGTATCTTCTTCCATAAAATACACATCTTCCGAAGAGAAATATGTAAAATTAGCTGATGGTATTGGATGTATATACACATCCAACGTATCTTTTACAGGGCAGAAGCCATAACTTGAATGAAGAATAACCTTATCCTCGCCTTCTTTATTCCAAGTTACTGTTGCATAATTGCTCACAGGATATGTTACATCTGTTATCGCACCATGATTATCGTCAACGCTCCAAGAATGAAGCAAATCATTTGATGAAGTTACTTCTGGAATGTTGTTTATAGCTTCATACGTTGACGATTCACCAACACAAACGTGAACAGGACCATTTATTGTTACATCTGGATATGGAGTAACAAATACGTTTCGAGTTAGATTTTCAATTGGACGATCGTTTGATGGATAAACACTTACAGTTAATTTAGTGTTTTTAGTATCATACCAATAAACTTGCACATTAGCAGATGTTGGATCGTTCAAAATCTTACCACCTTCAACTGACCAGTAATACGTTGTTCCCTTAGGATATGATATTTCAAGGTGATATACCGAAGTATCGTTTACGCAAACATTTTTACCGATAATTACAGGTATTTTTTGGTTAACGATTTCAATCTCACGAGATGTTGTAGCCTTACAACCATTTTCGTCAGTTGCTTCGTAAGCAATAGTTACCGAAGTAGGTGTTGTTGTTCCGATATATGCTTTTGGTTTATCTGCATTCTTCAAATTCACATCTTGATTTACAGACCATTGATGAGAAACAAAATCAACACCGTATTCTGAACTTGTTGGATTTCCGTCAAGCACAAGTGTTTCGTTTGTGTAATACAAACCGTTATATTCAGGAGACACAGTTATCTCTGCTGTTGGTATAGGATGAACAACGACCATAAATGTTGCATCAGTTGAGAAGCCTGCTTCATTAGAAACTGTCAAAGTATATACCGTAGAAGCTTTTGTTGGCGTTACCAATAGATTTATATCATTACCAAGATTATTGTTTTCATCATCTTTCCAAGTATATGTTAAACCATCTGTTTTTCCAGAAACAAATTGAGGAATCAAATAAGCCGATTCACCAGCACATAATTCTAATGCAACATCCGTCAAGCAAATAGCCTTAGAATCAACCAATTCATTTTCATTTATAGTTGCCTCTGTTCCATCACAAAGACGAGTAATTCTTGGAATAATAATCTCTGTTTGTAATTGTATTGACGCATTTGCCGAACATCCAAATTTATCTGTCAAAGTATATTGATATTCAGTTGTTGCAACAACTGGTTTTGTAACAATAGACGATGTAGTAACTCCCGAAGCAATATTTGCCTCGTCAGTCCAAGCATGAGTAAATGGAGACGTTGTGTATGTTACAATATTCGTCAACAATGTAACTTGAGCAGTATAGTCAACCACTTTTATTGGAGCACCAATAATTTCAACTGCAGGATTTGGCTGTACTGTTACCATAAATTCTTTAGTGTCGCTACAATGTTGATCACCAGCAATAATGGTAACTTCATATTCACCAGGTTTATTAGAAGAGAAAATAGTTGATTTCTCGTTTTTAGGAGTAACACTACCTAACCAGTTGAAATTTGTTGGATTACCAATTGCCACATCTGCTTTAATAGGTAAATCAGCACCAGCACATACATTTTTATCCTCCATATCAACTAACTTAACTGTAGGATAAACAGTTACAACAGTAGATTTTTCAACAGGGCAATTATACTCGTCAGCTATAGTGTAATTAAGTGTATATTCACCCTCATTAGCACTCTTGAATACCGAACGAGTTATTACTGTAGAATCAACGATTCTATTCTTATCACCGCCAACCCAATGCATTACATAAGAACCTGGTATATTATTCGGGTTGATATCCAAAACTAATTCATCTGTAGCGCAAACAGAATACGTTGGTTCCAACGCCAAATCAGTTTCAGGTTTAATTGTAAGAATTTGAGATGCGTTACCTTTACAACCATTAGCATCAACAACCATTGCATCTATTGAATATGTTCCAGCTTCAGTTGCAGTATATTTTGCAATAGCACCTTGAGAAGAAACACCTTCAAGACCAGACCATACATACGTATATGGAGTTAAACCATTAGTAACATTAGCATTTATTATGGCTTCTACATTAACACATTCTATTACTTCGTCAATTGAAATTTCTGGTAAATCATCAACATGAACCTTAAACTCAACTGAATCAGAACAACCCATTGCATCCGTTACAATTAACTTCATATTTTGGTCACCTGAAATCTGAGAATTATTGAACATATACGTTTCAGTCTTAACAGAAATTGGTGAACCATCAAGCCACTGATATGTAAATGGTTCAACACCTGTAACTGCAGGGACAATCATTAAATTATCTCCTTGACACACGTGAGGAGTAACATCACCTCTCAAAGCAACAGTTGGTAGGCTATAAACTTGAACAGTATGAGTTGCCGATGTTGGATCGAATGCTTTCTCACCAATACTATTCAATACCACTTTATAAACGGCATTTTCTGTAGGAGCAATATCCAAAGTTTTTTCTGTTCCAATTACAGTTGAAGGGTCGGCAAGATTGTACCATTCATATTTGTAAACTCCAGTACCACCTGAAGGAAGAGCCTCTAACACAGCAGAATTACCAAAACAAAGAGGGTCTGGTTTTTGAAGAATAGAAACCTTCAATGGTTGTCCAATTATAGTAATAACAACTTCATCAGAACCTTTACAACCTTTTGCATCAGTAACTTCTAATGTGAATATAGTTGATTCTAGGATATTAGCAGTAGGTTGTTGTAAAGTAGGAACGGTTTTCAAAGAATCAGCAGGTTCCCATAAATATGTGTACGCGCCAGCGCCACCAGTTGCAGAACCATTCAAAACAAAATCTTGTCCCCAATCTTCAACTCTATCTTCACCAGCATTGGCTTTTGGTAACTCAAGACCTTTAATATCAAGTTTGTCAACACTTTTACAACCATTACCATCTGTTATTTCTATACCTATATTATTTACACCTGTACCAGATTGTGTATATGTAGGATCTATGACATTTGTGCTACTCAATTGCAAGGTATCCAAGAACCATTTTGTGGTATATGTTCCCTTATATGCATATTTGATTAAAGGTTCAAGTTCAATAGAAGAACCATCACACAATTCAATGTCATCTCCCAAAGTAATTTCTGGCAAGCGGAAAGCCGTCATATCTGTTGTTGTCGTTGATGAACAACCAGTTGTATTATCTGTTACCTTCAATGTAATGGTATGAGGAATAGTCTCAGAACCGATAGAATTTGCAGGAACAATTTGCACAGAACTACCTGTTGTTGCCAACAAAGGAGCAGTTGCTGACCATTCATACGTTACATTTGAAGACGAAGCATTTGCTTTTAACGTGATTGTATCATTAGCACAAACTTCCAAATCTTTTGTTGCAATATCGGCAATAGGATTGCTATTTACAACGACTTGGGATGCTACCACATCAGAAATACAGCCGTTGTTTGCTGTAACTTGTAATTTAATAGTTTTAGTCCCTGGAGTTGAAATATCCAACATTGGATTTTCTTCTGTTGCAGACAAATCGCCAGACCATTGATAGGTAAATGTTGCATCAGGAACACCTTCTACCTTTGGAGTAGCAGACAACTGCACACCCTGATTGGTAGCGCATTGGTCTTCAACAGGATTGATTATTACGGTTGGACGAGGTTCAATTCGAACAGAAACGACATCTGAAGTATCTTTACAACCATTTGCATCAGTAAATATCATTTCAAATTGATGAACACCAGATATAAACGACGAATAAGTTGGATTTGGAATTGTTGTACTTGACAAATCGCCTGTACTATATGTCTTTGAAATCCATTCATACGTAGCACCACTTGAATTACCTGTTTCTAATGAACTAGATAAATTTACGACATCACCAAAGCATGAGGTCGTTTTATCTGAAGTCGCTAAAACTACAGGCTTTTGGTTTATAAGAACAGATACGGGTTTTTCAACGAAACAACCATTTGCGTCTGTTGCTTTATACGTTAAATAATATGTACCGACATTATCATTTGTGTTGATAGAAGCATTTTGAGTAGATGTTGCCGTTTTCAAAATATCAACATTTCCAGACCATTCAGAAGTATAAGGAGCAGTTCCACCTGAAACAGATGGGAGCAAATCCAAAGTCAAACCTTGACAAATCGCTGCATCATCAAGAGTTAATGTTGGATTTGCATATACAACTTGAGTTTCTTCTGCGCTAACTACATCACCTTCTTTTGTATCGGTTACCGTAACTTTAACTTTCACATCAGATTGAATATTCTTGATTGTAATCGTTGAGTCATTAACTGCAGTATAAGCAACCGATGGTGTCAAAGACCAATTATACGTAAATGGACCTGTACCACCAACGCGATTTGCTTCTATAGTAACATCTTGACCTGCACAAATTGGTTCTAAGTCCAAAGTTACCTTTACTGGAGTGTATACATCAACTAATACTTTAGCAGAAGCAGTACAACCTGTTTTTGTATTTTCAACATCTATTGTATAATAAGTTGGTTCATTCAAAGCGACTGTTGTTGGAGTAAGAGTCTTTGAATTTTGAAGTAGAGATGCATCATTCCACGTATATGCATAATCAGAAGAAGCTGGAGAAATCGTAGCTTTCAAATTTGCTGACTCACCTTTCTTTAATTTACCACTTAAATTAACCAAATCAACAGTAACTATTGGATTGACAGTTGCGATAGCAGTTTCCGTATTTGTACAACCATCATTTGTGATTGTATATGATATTTCGTGAGTTCCAACGTCTGCAGTAGCAGGGTCAAATGAACCAGATGTAACACCATCGCCTTCAAATATACCACCTGTTGGAGTTGCAACCAATGCAGTAGAACCAGCATCTTGACAAACTGCAAAATCTTCAAATACAATATCATCAACAGGAATGATAGAAACAGTTAACGTAGCGTACGATGGACAACGCTCGCTATAGTAAGCTTTAGCATAAAATTTCTTACCATCGGTTACAGGAACAGATGAAGTAGAACCCAACTTCTTTGTATATTGATAGTCAGAATACCATTCAAATGTTGCACCCGCATCAGAAGTAATCTTTGCTTTCATAGCATCAAGGTCTATCAAACCTTGATCGCCACCCATACTTGGAATTTCACAGACAGAAACTTCAGCATCTTGAACATCTGGAATTGCAAATACTGTCAACTCAACTTCGCCTGGAATATCACCACATTCATCTTCAACATACACATAGAAAATATTATTTCCTGCTTCTATATCAACAAATTCTGGATCTTCAATAGGTTTTGTGCGTTGAAAATCATAATACCAAGAACGATTTGCAACCAAAGCACCACCAACAGCATAATTAAACAATGTTAGATTACACTCTTTCAGTACATTGCCCTCTGTTGCACACGTGTCCTCTAATTCAACAGAACGTTTTTCAATTCCTGTATTTTTTACAGCAAGATAGACCATTGATGTATCAGAACGAGTGATATCGAAATTATTTCTTACGATAGCGAACAATGAATCGCCATCGGTAATTGTATATTCTTTTGATTCTGGAATACTAATCGTTTCATAACGATCGACGGTATAATATTTAATATTATCGATGTAGTAGCCAGGATATTTACAACCCCAGTTTGCATCATCATAATAGCCACGGATTCTAACCGTTTTAATGTTTCCAAAATCACCTGCGAATCCGGAGAAATCAGCTTCAGCATGTACCCATTTTACCGCTCCATCTTCCTCTTCTTCTGTACTGCTACCAGCCTTTATTGCTGGGAAAGTTGCACCAACAGGAATAGACAATTTTGACTCATTTTCATCAATCAATTCCATGTAAATGTAGTGTTCTGACGCACAATTACTACAATATTGTTCCGTTTTTGTTTCGTCATAACTTACATCGAACGAAAATTTTCCGCCATTTTTTAAATTCATTGCATCAGACAAAACATTAATGTCCATTGATACAGAGAACCTATCTTCTTGTGAGTTTCCGTTATAACCACTTTTCTTTAAATACCCAACTGTTGCTGATGAATTGACTGCATCGACATACGGGTTTGAAACAACAGAAAACGAACCATTTACTGCAGAACATTTACCACTTGGTAAAAGTGTATCCTCATAGTTTGTCCATGTTTCAGCAGAAGCAGGGACAAATCTATCGAAATGATCAACATAGAAACCAGTTATCAAGCCTTTCTTACCAACAATTGTATCATTTAGATTAAACAAATTGTAATACTGACTCTTATCGTTATTTGGTGACAAACCTGGTGTATAACAAACTGTATCGTGAATAGGATTCAAATCAATAGGTTCAACAATCTTTATAAGAACACTTCTCTCCACATCATCATAGCAATCAGTAGAAATTGTAGCCGTATATTTATAAATACCCAAAGCATCTATCAAGGCGTAAGGGTTTTCAACATCTGTTGCATTTAAGTAGTACGGAGAATCCATTAACACCCAATCATGTCCATCCCACATATACCCTTTCCAATTGAACTTGATACCGCCATCGGCCAACAAACTAACTTTTGTATTTCGCGTTACCGTGATACTTGTATCATTATTATTTACAATCTTTGTTGAAGGATAGTTATCGCTAAATCGAGAGAAATATCCATACATAGACCCCATCAAACGATATCCCTGACCATCACCCCAATCATGTGCAGTAGAGTTCATCATACCCATGTGGAACAATGAACTTGTATTTTGCAAGAAATACGCTCCTTCTGGCAAGTCATAACGAGAAAAATAAATTCTTGCAACTTTCCATTCCGAACCGTCAATTTCTTGAAAATCAGCATTATTGATTATATCATTACTTTCACCATTAAGCAAGAAATCTTTTTCTCCATCTCCCTTCACCATCAAGTTCATATAGAATTCTTGATCATTTTGAGAACCATACGTTCTCACAAAACCCATTTTATATGAACCAGTACACATTTCGATAGAAGGAAGCAAGGCTCCTGCAACCTCACAATGGTAACCTGAAACATGGAACGCATAAACTGGATTTGAAGCTTGAATGAACGTATAAATTGCAGTTGGATTATCTAACTCAATAGAAATAGTTTCTCCTTTTTTCAAAGTAGAACCATATTGAACGCCATTTAAACTGATAGTAGTATTATCCATTGTTGCTGTAATTGCAACAATTTCATAGAAATCTCTACTCGTATTTCTTGCTGCAGAATAACCCTGACCTTGTACTATAATATATTCCTTACCTGTAACATTTGCTGGTGTAATTTGGTCTCCGATATAATCCTCACAATCACCTGAATTCGTGTAATAATCTGGGTATGCAGAGTCTTCACCAATAGTTACAGCAATTGGTTTCGTTGATTTAATATGTGTTCCCGACATACGAGAACTTGCATCTTGTCCCGTAGAACGAACAACATACGTTTGACCTCTATCCAATGTTACTGTTTTTGTTGATCCAGCGCTAATTCCCACGCAATTGGTTGTTGGAGTAACATTAACAATTGTATGATCTTGTGTTGCTACAATCACAATATAGGAATACGCAGCATCGCCATAAATACCATTATCAGGCACACCTTCTCCATTGTGATATTGGTCATTCGACATCAAATTTTGGAATGGTGTATAGAACTCTTTACCTAAAGCATTTTGTCCTTTCAAAGAAAATATATCAGTATTCAACACAGACGCAATTTCATAGTATGCAGTAACCAATGCGTTCGAACGAATATAGATACCTTTATCCTCTACCACATTACCTTCTTTAGAACATTGAATATTAGCAAGATATGGTGTCAAATCTATAGATGCCGTACTATTTGCCTTTATATTCACATTAGCAACAGTAACACCCAACGCAGGCAATGTTACCGTAACATCAGCATCAGCATCTTGAGTTGCCAAACGCAAATAAATTGGACGACCTCCAACCTTGTACGGATATTCTGTTGGCCAATACGGAGCATGGTCGGTTGTACCATACGGAGCTGCGAACCAGAATTCATAATCTACTTGCGAAAAAGCCAATGAAGTGGTTGCAATAATTCCAACAATCGTCATCAAAAAACGCTTCAAGCGTCTAAACATCAATGTTTGCATACTATTTTGTTTTAAATAAAAGTTCATTTTTAACAAGACTAAATGCCCTCAAAAAAGGTTTCATATAAAGTGTCAAAATAACAATTTTTCTTTGAAATATACAATAGTTTTTTTACACTATTTTATACCATTGAAAAAGTATAATACGTTGTAGAATAGAAGAATTTACATATCTTTGGCAAAAATTTCAATATGAAGGTTCTACCACTCTATATTTTATCGTTATTGCTATTGTTTTCGTGTCAAACCACAACATCATCAAAAGGAGAAAATAATAGTACTCAACAAAGTCAAAATCGAGAAATTTATACTGTCAAAAAGATTTCTGAAAAGGAATATAAGTCGTTGGTTTTTGACTTTGAATTAAATTCAGAAAACTGGGAATTCAAAGGAGAAAAACCTTGTATTGTAGATTGTTACGCAGACTGGTGTCGTCCTTGTAAAATGATTGCGCCTTATTTTGACACTTTATCGAAAGAATACGCTGAAAAAATAAATTTTTACCAAATAAACATTGATGAAGCTCAAAATTTAGCAACATTTTTCCGTGTAAATTCCATTCCAACCGTGATGTTTTGTAATAAAGAAATGATGCAATATGCAACAGGAGCATACCCTATTGATTTTTATAGACATTTGATTGATAGCTTATTAGTAAACAAATAAAAAGAGTCTTGATTATACTTCTTCTCAATTAAAATTATAGTTTTATGACAACAACTACAAAAACAAACTACCCTGCACTCTACACACTCATTATTGTGTTCTTTTTTTGGGGATTTATTGCAGCAAGCAATGGCGTTTTTATTCCATTTTGTAAACATCATTTTTCATTAGATCAGTTTCAATCCCAGTTGATTGATTTTGCTTTTTACACAGCATATTATATTGGTGCATTGATTTTATTTATCATTAGCACTTTGCGAAAATCGGACATTGTCGGGAAATGGGGATACAAACGAAGTATTATTTACGGTTTATTATTTTCAGCAATTGGTGCAATAGCAATGATTATAGGTGTAAAAACTGATGTATATGTTGGGCTTCTCATTGGACTTTTCACTGTTGCTCTTGGTTATTCACTACAACAAACAGCAGCCAATCCCTTTGCTATAGCATTAGGAGATCCCAAAACGGGAAGCGACCGTATCAATTTGGGGGGAAGCATCAATTCTTTTGGAACCACAATCGGTCCAATCATTCTAAGTATTGCTTTATTTGGTGCAGTTGGAGAAATAACTGGTGATAAAATTGACAATTTAAATTTAAACAATGTTGTCATACTCTATTCTGTCGTTGGTATTTTATTTTTACTTGCAGCTGCCATATTTCATTTTTCCAAAAAAGTTCCTGCTTGTATTCAAGAATCTGAAGTTGAGACATCAAACAAGGCTTTGTGGTTATTTCTAATTATTACCATTTTATTATTTTCATTCCTAATACCCGTATTTGATAGTTACAAAACGTCTGGGAATATTATGTTAGGTTTTGGTGATGTTGAAATGAATCGAATGTATTGTCTAATTGGGGCTTTTGCAACAGTTATAATTGCCCTCTTATTTGCGCATAGTAGAGCCAAAAAAGATAATTCTGGCTGGGGCGCTCTACAATATCCACAATTAGCGTTAGGTTTGATAGCTCTATTTTTCTACGTTGGTGTTGAAGTTGCAATAGGGAGCAATTTAGGGGGATTGCTTGGAGAAGAAGAATTCGGAGGTTTTTCGGCAGCACAAATAGCACCATTTGTATCTATGTATTGGGGAGCGCTCATGATAGGACGTTGGTGTGGAGCTGTATTGGTTTTTGACTTCAAAAAGACCACAAAAATTATTGCAATGATTGCTGCTCCATTGTTAGCATTTACCCTCGTTATCGGCATAAACTCATTAGCAGGACACGACATGAGTATTTTGTATTATTTTGTATTCTGCGTTTTAGTTCAAGTAGTTGCATTTATTCTCTGTAAGGAAAGACCTGCATTGACACTTTTAGTTTTTGCCTTACTCGCAATTACCGCAATGATAATAGGACTTTGTACAACAGGAATGACTGCAGTTTACGCATTCCTTTCAGGTGGACTATTTTGTAGTATTATGTGGTCGAACATATATACACTTGCAACCTTAGGATTAGGAAAATATACTTCACAAGGTTCATCGTTCTTAGTAATGATGATTTTAGGCGGAGGTATAATTCCTCCTATACAAGGAAAGTTAGCTGACATTATTGGCATTCACAATTCGTACATTATACCAGTAGTATGCTATGCTTTTATAGCTTTTTATGCATTTGCAGCAAAACGAATCTTACGAAAACAAAATATTGTGATTGATTAAGAAAATTAACGTAGTGATATATATCTTGGCAGTATTTTTAGTTGTCAGTTGATTGTTATTAGAGGCATCTCTTTTGAACTTCTGTTTTGAAGTGTTATAATTTCCTATAGGTTAAAACATATAAAAAAAGTCCGACAAAATGTTGACGGACTTTTTTTTACACTAATATACTTAAGGATAAATTTACCACCAAGTACTATAATCACCTTTATCTGTATTGAAACCTGACGACAAATTCGTTACTGGATATACTTCCCATGTCTTGTCAGGGTGAACAATTACAGCTATACCAGTTAGATAATTAATCCAGTTAGGAGATTCAAATTTGATAGCATGTTTCGTAGCCCATTCTGTTAAAATAAGTGTTGTAAAATCATGAGATGTAAACCACGAGAATGTATATCCTTCAGTAATTTTACAAAGCTCATTTATCATGCGAGTAGCACTCTCGTTTGCTTCTTCAACATTATTTTCGTAGTATGTTGCTATATATGGCCATTTTGTATTATCTGTGAAATAATTACTATTGACGTAATCAATTGGTGCATGGACTTCACTTGTATCAGCTGGATTAGAATCTCCACGAGCATTTGCTATATAGTAACTAGTTTGTTTACATCTTGGGTAAGCTGTTGACCCATAATATGCATCATTTTTACCAGCGAGACCACCGCTGAATTTTTTCCCAGCCTCTATAGTCCATTCAATGCCTTCTTCTGTTAATTTACTTTCAAAAGATGGATCATCGTTACGTTTTGAGTGTCGGATAACAAAGATGATTCTATCACCTTTTTTTAAATTTTTATAAACGGTAGCGGCATCATTAAATGAGTCCAAAGAGAACGAATATGAGTTATCTGGTGTCTTATCGTCATCCTTAGAGCAACCAACCATTGCGCACAACGACGCACTAATCAAAAGGTAAAGTAATTTTTTCATTTTTTTATTCTTTAATGTTACTGCGCAAATATAACATATTTACTATAAAAAAAATAAGAATTAATCTAATAAGTAGAGTTATAGATTCAAGTAGCAAGTGCAATTTTATAAAAAATTTTTGAAGAACACTTGTTTTGGGGAACGGAAAGACAATTTCTCACGCGGTCTTCGATTAATTTTCATTTGAACATCTTTTATATAATTAGTTGATAGAGAACTAAATGATGTTTTTTAGGAATATATTGACGTATCAATTTATTGATATTTTCAACAGCACCCTTTTGCCATGAGGAATATGGATCAGTAAAATAAATGGTTGTATTAAGTTTTTTAGCTAATATAGCATGTTCTGCGAACTCGGAACCATTATCTGTTGTGATTGTTAACACAGATTTTTTATATGGTAACAACAAACGATAAACAGCCTCAGCGAGGGACTTGGCATTTTTACCATTGGGTAAATACTCCATAATCAGAAAATTTGTCGTTCGCTCCGTAAGGGTTACTATAGCACCACTATTGTTTTTCCCGACTATCGTATCCATTTCCCAATCTCCAAATCTTTTCTTTTCATCTACAATTTTAGGACGATCTTTTATAGATATTCTATCGCGTATATGTGTCGTTGTCCATTTACATCGTTTTCGATGTTTT
>JAZRVS010000190.1:0-10885 GCA_045599365.1 Bacteroidales bacterium | reverse complement strand
ATATGTGAACGACATTATCTTGAAAAAATAAAAACAATTGGTGATGCGTATATGTGTGCTGGAGGTTTGCCAATGCGTAATCATAGTCATCCAATTGATATTGTATGGGCTGCAATGGAAATGATGCAGTATATAGAAAATGTGAATGTAGAAAAGCGTTTGGCAGGAAAGGATTTGTGGAATGTTAGAATCGGTATCAATACGGGTTCTGTAATTGCTGGGGTTGTTGGTCGAAAGAAATTTTTATATGATATTTGGGGCGATACGGTAAATGTTGCAAGTCGTATGGAAACAGGAAGTGATCCTGGAAAAATTAATATTTCAGGAAACACGTATGAACTTATAAAAAAATTCTTTACTTGTTCGTATCGAGGTGCAATTCCAGTGAAGCATAAGGATGATATTGAAATGTATTATGTTGAAGGTTTCTTACCAAAGTATTCTTCAGATACTTCGGGTATATTGCCTAATAATGATTTTTATGTAGAACTTGGTAAAATATAAATACTATGAAAAAGTTTTTTTCTATTTTAATTTGTTTTTGTCTTTCCATTGGTTGTTTCTCTCAAATAAATTGGATGCCATTTGAGAAAGCTATTGAATTATCCAAAAAAGATGGGAAACCAGTATTGGTAGATGTTTATACCGATTGGTGTGGTTGGTGCAAACGATTAGATGCAACTACGTATCAAGATAGTGCAGTGATTTCGTACATAAATTCACATTTTTATGCCACAAAGTTTAATGCCGAGACCAATGATAAAATAATGTATCGAGATACAGTATATGAAAATAAAGGCAAAACGCATGATTTGGCAATTAAACTAATGTTTGGTAAGATGAGTTATCCAACGACATTGTTTATTGTTGAAGAAATGGATATGATAGCACCAATACCAGGTTATATGACTCGAGAAACAATACAACCATATTTGTTTTATTTTGGAGGTCAAGCATACAAATCAAATAATAGTTGGGAGATTTTTATGAAGGGGTTTACGGCTCCGAAATTTTAGAATTTATTCTCCGTAGTTTTCTTCAAAGAAATCAATGTATTTAGAAACATCTTTGTCTTGTAACAAGGTTTCGTAATTCTTTTGTGAGATGATAAATTTTGATGTGAAAACTTTGTCAATTCCTTCGTAAATTTCTGGATTATACTCAATTAATTCTAAATAACTCATTGCTTGTTTTTCTGCGGGTAAAGTTTTTATCAATAAAATAGCGTATTTAGAATCAAGTTCTTTTATTTCAATATCAAAATTGAAGTTTGTGAAATAATCAAGATTATAGTTAATGAAGTTGAATTTGAGTCGATTGAAATCTACAAACTCTTGTTTTCCACTAATAGCGAAGTAGTGGGGTACATTTTCGACAAATTCGTATAGTTCTTTTTCTTCTTCAATGACTGTTTCTGGCGTTGAATTTTGTCTTTGAGCAATAATAGCAGATTCAAATGTTGAATTTGATTGGTTGGAATTTAAATATGTAAGTATTTTTTTTGCGTATAAAGTTTCATCACATTTAGGATTTTCCTTAACGAATTTTTCTAAATTTTTCTTCAAAGCATCAGTGCCATGTTGTTTGCCATCAGACATAGCAAGTAGCAACTTGAACTTTATAGCCAAATAAGAGTCTTCATTTTTTGCAATCAGTGTTCTACATTTACGATTTATTGTGGTGAAATCGTTACGCATATACGATTTGTAACAGTCTGCATATTCTTTTTCAAGTTGTTTATCTCGAGCTTTGAGATTCTTTTGAAAATCGGGATCTGAAAGAGCTTTTGCATAGTTACTTTCGGGGTATTGCGAAATACATTCTGATTTTGCCATATTAGCCTTAGAATCATTATTCATTTCGGTATAAAGTTGATACAAATAGTAGAGTGCCATAGGTTTGTATTCGCTATTTGGGAATCGTTTGATGAAATCTTCTAAGGCAGTAATTGCATAGGGATTGTCATGTATAAGATTCATATAAGCCATACCGACATTGAACATATAATTTTCGATGTTGGCGTTTGAAATTTGTTTGAGAGAATCAGTTAAAGGTAAATTTTGAAGATAGTATTCTCTTGATTTTTTATCTGTTACGAGTTGTTTCTTTGGTTCTGGAGCTTCTTCCCATTCATCAAATTCTTCTTCGGTATTCGTTTCTGCGAATAAATCAACAGAAGATCCTTTATTACTTCTTCGCCAATTATCTTCTAAAGGTCTGTCGCCCCAACGTTTTTTAAATTCAGCTTTTCCAAAATTTGAAACACTTTCGTTGTAGAAGTACCATTTCCCTGTAACTTTTTGATTATTAAGGCCAAATTCTTGATTATATAGATTAGAATTCATATTGGCAATTTCTTCTTCTTGACGTTGTCGTTCTTCTTCTTTTCGGATATTGTCAATGATTTTATCAATGTAGTTGTTTCGTTCTTTAGAACTCATATTGGCAATACGTTGGACGCTATCTTCGTATTCAACACCATGAAAATTTTTAGCCAAAATATTCAGATTATCTGTTTTAATCTTTATATCTGAATAATTACGATACGATTCAGGAAGAACGGTTATACAACTATCGTAGTAAGGTTGGGCATCAATATATTTTCTATAACCATAATATATTTCGCCAATAGAAAGATACGAGATTGCTTTTTGTTGTTGATTAGAGACACTTGTTTCTATAGATTTTTCGTAACATTCAATTGCATCGTCTTCATCACCATCGGCATAATAAACATTTGCCATTGCAAAGTAAATTTGGTCTTGATATTCTTTGTTTTTTTCGTCACGAAGAAGTTTTTTGAGAGAAAGAAGCACATCTTTACTTGACGAACTACCATCATACGAAGTTGCTTTATTTATTTTAGCGTTGAAAGCGATGTCGTATTTTGGATTCATTTTTATGACTTCATCATAATATTTTAGAGCATTAGTATTATCACCAAGTTCTTGATACAATTGTGCAATAATGTATTTGTAACGAATTTTAGTTTTCTTTTTACGTGTATTATCAATGGCTTGGGTCAAGTAATTTATTGCATCTTCATACATTCGCTGTTGTATGTATATATCGGCATAAATAGGGTAGCATTGTTGCTTTATTTTATCAGGGCAATTGTCGCCTTCGTCCATCAAATAGTCAAGAATTTCTCGTGCCTCAGCATATTGACCAACTTCCACCTTGGTGCGAGCCATCCATAGGTTGGTTTCATAACAAATATCTTGACCTTTGTATTCATTTAGTAGAAATTGAAAATTTTTCTGAGCCTCGAACAAACTATTTTTATAGAAATAAGCTTTTCCCATCAAAAGATACGAATCGTCAACCCATTTGTTAAATTCTCGTTGTGCATAGAATGTTTTTTGGCGTGGAGTTGAAGCCTGTTGCTTAGATTGTGGTTTGGCAGTAATAGAATGTTCTTTGATTACTTTTACAGATTTTTCCAATGCCTTGTCCATATCTGAAGATATGCTAGACAAAGAATTTTTATCCTTATAGTAAAAAATAGGTAAAATATCATTGAAAGGTTCCTTGAAATTATGTTCAAATGTTTTTACACCATTTTTGTAAGCCTCATTACCATTAAAATAAATGTTGTAGCGAGATGTTACATTGTGGTAAGCACGAGTACGAAACGTATTTTTTTTTGTCGAACAATACGTGAGTGCCAGAGAGCAACAGAGAAGACCGATAATGTAAAAAAAACGTTTCAAAGTATAGTTTTGTAGGTATAACTCAAAAAATAATGTTTTATTTTGTTTGATTGTATTGATTTTTGAACCATTCGGTTGTTATTTGAATACCATCTTTTACAAATACTTGAGGTTCATATCTCAATAATTTTTTTGCCTTTTCAATAGAAGCCAATGAATCTTTTATATCTCCTTTACGAGGTTCTGCGTAAAGGGGTTTTATTGTTGCTATTGCAGAATCAAACTTAGCTAAGTTATCTATAATACAATTTGTTAAATCAGTCAAGTTGATAGACTCATTGCAAGCAATATTGATATGTTCGTGTTTGTTCTCCAAAACAGCTTCGGCCGCAAGAATATTGGCGTTGACAACATTTTTTACGAATGTGAAATCGCGAGATTGTTTTCCATTGCCATAAATGGTTGGTTGCTTATGTTCGAGCAAAAGATTTATGAATTTTGGAATCACAGCAGCGTACGCGCCATTGGGGTCTTGACGTGGACCAAATACGTTAAAATAGCATAATCCAATAGCTTCTATATCATAGAGTTGGGTAAACACTTTTGCGAATAAATCGTTTGTGTGTTTTGTAACAGCGTACGGAGATAATAAATTTCCTTTTTTTGTTTCAATCTTTGGAGAATAATCCGCGTCGCCATAGGTTGATGACGAGCTTGCATAGATAAAACGAGATACACCTTCGTCCTTTGCAGCAGTTAACATATTTACAAAACCTAGTATATTTACGTGAGTACTTGTAATTGGGTCTGCAATAGAACGAGGAACAGAACCTAAAGCTGCTTCGTGATAAATATAATCAATTCTTTTAACGGCTTCGCGACAAGTATCAATATTGCGAATGTCGCCTTCGATTAGTTTAAATTTTGGGTTCGCAAGAAAACATTCAATGTTTTTTTTGTATCCCGTGGAAAAATTATCTAGACAAGTAACATAATTGTTTTGGTCAAGCAAGGCTTCAACGAGGTTAGAGCCTATGAAGCCTGCACCGCCAGTAACCAATATTTTTTTGTCAGTAAGCATTATTTTGCGTAGTTAATAGCTCTTGTTTCGCGGATAACCGTAATTTTAATTTGACCTGGATATGTCATTTCTTCTTGAATCTTTTTAGCAATATTCATAGAAAGAACTTCAGCTTCAGAATCGCTTACTTTTTCAGCACCGACAATCACGCGAAGTTCACGACCAGCTTGAATAGCATACGTTTTTAGTACGCCAGGGTAGGATAGAGCAATATTTTCGAGATCCTTTAGACGTTTGATGTAAGATTCAACAATTTCTCGACGAGCACCAGGTCGAGCGCCAGAAATAGCATCACACACTTGAACGATAGGAGCGATTAGGGATTCCATTTCAATTTCTTCGTGGTGCGCACCGATAGCATTACAAATTTCGTGAGATTCTTTGCATTTTTCAGCCAAGTTCATACCAGCTAAAGCGTGAGGTTGTTCACCATCATCTTCAATAACTTTACCAATATCGTGAAGAAGACCAGCACGTTTTGCAATTTTTGCATTTAAACCTAATTCTGCAGCCATTATACCGCAAAGTTTTGCAGTTTCTTTTGAATGTTGCAATAAGTTTTGTCCATAAGAAGAACGATATTTCATGCGACCAATATGGCGAATCATTTCTGGTTGTAACCCGTGAATACCCAAGTCAATAGCGACGCGTTTACCAGTTTCGATGATTTCTTCTTCAACTTGTTTGCGAGTTTTTTCAACGACCTCTTCAATACGAGCAGGGTGGATACGACCATCAGTAACTAGTTGGTGTAAAGACAATCGAGCGATTTCACGGCGAACAGGGTCGAAACCAGAAAGAATAATAGCATCGGGGGTATCATCAACGATGATTTCAATACCTGTTGCAGCTTCCAAAGCACGGATATTTCGTCCTTCACGACCAATAATACGACCTTTCACTTCATCACTTTCAATATTGAAAACAGAAACAGAATTTTCCGCAACATGTTCTGTAGCTGTACGTTGAATTGTTTGAATGACAATTTTTTTAGCTTCCTTGTTTGCTGTCATTTTTGCCTCGTCCATAATCTCGTTGATTAAAGACATAGCTTCCGTTTTTGCTTCTGCTTTGAGAGAGTCAATTAGTTGTTCTTTAGCATCATGAGCAGAGAGACCAGAAATAGTTTCAAGTTGTTCTACTTGTTGTTTATGTAATTTTTCTAATTCTTCGGCTTTACGTTCATTTATTTGAATTTGATTAGTCAAAGTTTCCTTTTGAGCGAGAAGTTCTTGTTTTTTGCGTTCGATTTCGTCAAATTTTGTTTGTAAAGAAGCCTCTTTTTGTTTTATACGATTTTCAGCTTGGGCGACTTTGCTGTTACGTTCGTTTATTTGTTTTTCATTTTCAGACTTCATTTGAAGAAATTTTTCCTTTGCTTGGAACAACCTTTCTTTTTTAGTCGCCTCAGCTTCCTTTTCGGCAGCATCGAGAATAGCCTGTGTTTTAGATTTTAGTAATATTTGTTGAGTTACAAGTGCGAGAGCTACTCCCACAACAAAAGTAACGATTCCAGTGATGATTAAGTTTAACATAATAATTCAGTATATATAATAAAAAAACTCATATTGTTTCTAGTCTAGAAAACCCCAAAAATCAACAGGGTTAGAGAGTAAGTTGATTCTGATTTCCACTGTCCCTGAGGACTCCCGAAGGAGTGAGGCCTATCATAGGCAACTGTAACTAATCTCTTTTGCGAAAATTAAATGTCGAGTTTTCCGCGAGTATAAGAAACAATACGAGTAACTGAATTTTACGTTCTTTTATTGGTTTATCTTTATAAATTCATCAATTTCTTCGCAGATTTTTTCTATATCAGAAGTTATTTCGTTCCCCTGCATTTTTTGTTCTGCTTCAAGTAATTGTTCTGCGAAATAGACGCAAACATAAGCCCAAACATCATCACGAGATTTATTTGGATTAGCTTTAACAACGCGTTCTGCAAGGTCATTAATTTTCTTTTCGGCATTTCGAAACCAAATTTCCTTCTCTGGAGCCACAAAGAACTCTCGTACTCCACCACGAATTGTTAATGTTATTTTTTGTCTTTCGCTCATTTATTTAATAATGCAATGCAAGAATCAATTTCCCGTACAATTCCTTCAATATATTTACGTGCGGAATTATCTCCATTTTCGCTCGTTGAACCTGAAATTGCTTTTGCTAATTGTAATGTTTTAACTTGAGCTTCAAGTTCTGCTATTGAATTTTGTTGTCGTTCTATTATTTGTTCTAAATTTTCTTTTTCTTGTAATAATTGTTCATTCCTTAATTTTAAGATAGAAAACATAGACTTCAAAATTTCCAATTTTGAACGTAATTCTTCGATTGCTTCTTTTGAATCTATTGCCATTTTTTTTCTTATCTTAAAATCATACAAATATATAAAACTTGTTCAAACAATTCTAGTTTTTCAATCTAAAATTGCAAACAAATTATAGGAGGTTAATTATCAGCTTATTAGAAGCTATAAGAAAATCCTAATCCTAAAATTTCTTTAAATTGAACTTTTGGACCTTTTGTAATATTTTCACCTGAAATTTCGTCAACTTCAATTGTCTTAGTGTCATCATCATACAATAGGTGCATATTGAAACTAACGGTGAAGAATTTATATAACTTCCATGTAATCAATGTTTCCCAATCAACGTCTATATTTTGTGGATTATCCAAATAATTTGAGAATAAATTCAATTTTGAAGTTAAACCAACATTCTTCAACCATTCTTGGTTCCATTCAGTACGAGTATATTGTAAACGTACGTAACCACCAAGTTCATATTTCATATTTTTTCCATCGTTGAGTTTTAATTTTGTTCCATCAGCGAAAACTGAATCTGCATCGCCTGCAAAATTTTTTTGATATTCTGCTGGATCAACGCCGAATGAACCTAAATCTGCTAAATCTTGATCAGTTACAAAGATGAAACGCGCAGTAATAGGAGAGATGTATGCACTGAAGTAATTGTTTGGTTTGTAGTCAAGTCCGATACCGCCTGTTAGATAAGCTGGAGCCATTGCCTTAGAAATAATATTCTTTGTTGTATCACCAACCCAATTATAACCATTAGTCATTTGTGTTTTGAAATCTAACAAAGCAGCATAGTACCAATTCTTGAATGCTAAACGTCCATATTTAGAAACAAATTCAATTTTGTCATCCGTTTTCTTAAATGGTCTGTCGTATGTAATTCCATTTGCATCAAATTCTTTAGTTCCTTGTCTCATGATACCATAGCCAAAGTCCAAAGAGTTGTCCCAAATGTTTTTGTCTTTTTTGTAATTGGCAAATACACTCGCAACACCAGCAAGAGCAACAGAATTGTCACCACCAGCAGCCCAATTGTATAATTTTGTGTTTGTGAAAGTAATATTTGTTAATCCTCCAAATTTCCAACCATTTGTTGTATCGGAATTTGCTGATTGGTCACGCAATGCATCTTCATTGTCCGTAACCTGAGCCATACCAAGGACACTTAGTCCTGAAAGCATAATTGTGAATAATATTTTTTTCATATTTCAATATCGTTTGTTAAAATTTATGCAAAGATAGTAAAAAATTATGAATGACACACTATTTGTTTGGTTACAAAAAAATAGTGATTGATGATTAGTGGGCTATAGTATTAACCATAGTTTTCATTTATTTACTTGAAGCACCGATTTTAAAATCAAATATATCTACATTTTTTAGCCATTTGTTTTTACGGTCGAGAATGCAAAATTCAAGGAATAAGCATACAAGTCCGAGAATTAGAAATATTTGAAATCGCTCGTTGTAAATGTTGAATTCTTGTGATTCAAAATCTGTTTTTTCCATATCATCTAATGCTTTTAGAATAGGAGAGAAGTCTTCTCTTGAATAAACGCCACCGCCAACAGCTGCAATTTCTTGTAACATTTGTTCGTTTAATTTCGTGGTTACTGGACTGCCATTTCTATCCATCATAAAATTGGTTTGTCCGTATTGGTTTTTTATTGGAATTGGGACACCATTTGTCGTACCCATTCCTACTGTGTTGATTATTATTCCTTTTTCTTTTGCTTGCTTTGCTATTGCAACTGCGTCATCTTCGTGATTTTCACCGTCACTAATTATAATGATTGTCTTAGCTGTTTTTTCATTACCCGAAAATGAACGAATGCATTTTGAAATTGCAGCACCAATTGCGGTTCCTTGTTTATCAATGATATTTGTATTAATCGTATTTAAGAATAATTTTGAAGCACCAACATCTGTTGTCATCGGTAATTGTATGTATGCTTCTCCAGCAAAAGTAATTATACTTATTTTGTTCTGTTCCAATTTGTTGATAATGCGTTGAATGGAAAATTTTGCTTTTTCAATACGATTGGGTTTTATGTCTTCTGCCAACATGCTATTTGAAACATCGAGGGCGATGGCAATTTCAACGCCTTTTTTCTTTACGTTTTGTTTTTTTACACCATATTGAGGTTGCGCCCAAGCAATAGTTAGAAACACTGAAGCGAAGACTAATAGAATAAATTTGAGATTTTTACGAAATGGAGAATAGTCGGGTAGAATAATTGGTAGTAAGTTGTTGTCTGCTAATTGTTTAAGTTTGCGCTTTGTGAGAATTCTGTGGAGAACAAAAATAACAATACAGATACCAACACCGATTAGTGCGTATAAATGTTCGGGATATGCAAATCTGAAGTTACTTTCGTTCATTATGGAAATCTTTTACATATTGTTTGTGATAGCAAAAATTCTATTGCGAGCATCAAAATTGCCAATAGGGCAAAAGGTGCGAATTCCTCTTTTTTTTGTGTGAATTTGTAGTCTTCGATTTTTGTCTTTTCAAGAGAATCTATTGTGTTATAGATTTTTACGAGTTCGTTTTTGCTCGTTGCTCTAAAATATTGACCATTGGTCATTTGGGCGATTTTTATCAATGCAGATTCGTTGAAACTATTTTCAACCATCTGTGTTCCGTAAGGTGTTGGGTATGGAACTTGACCTTTTCGACCAACACCAATTGTGTAAACTCGAATATTGTATTTTGCTGCCAATTCCGCTGCGGTAATAGGGTCAATATCGCCACTATTATTGTCTCCATCGGTAAGAAGAACTATCACTTTGCTAATAGCCTTGCTGTCTTTTAAACGATTGACCGCCAGAGCTAAACCCATACCGATTGCGGTTCCATCGGTTATCATTCCGCATTCCAATTCGTTGAGTAAGTTCAATAATGTTACGTGGTCGGTTGTGAGAGGACATTGAGTAAAGCATTCTGAAGCAAAAACCACAAGTCCCATTCTGTCGTATGGACGATTGTTGATGAAATTTGCCGCAACATCTTTTGCGGCTTCCATTCTATTGGGTTTCAAATCCATAGCGAGCATACTAGTTGATACGTCCATAGAAAGTACAATATCAACACCGTATGTCGTTGAGTCTGAGTATGTGTCAACGGAAACAGGACGACAAAGTGCAATAATAATAAATGTAAGTGCAATGAGTCGACAAATAAATGGTAGGTGTACTAAAAATCGTTTTGGTGTAGATGGAATGTTCTCAACATCTTGTAAAGTTGATGTTTTTATGTGAGCGAACAAATTGGCATGCTTCCAAATATACCAAGCAATAATTGGTATAAACAACAAAAATAGCCACAAATATTCTGGGTTTTCGTAGGTGAAATATCTAATATTTTTAAGAGCTTCTATCATCGTTGTAAAAGACGTTCAAATTTCAAATAAATTGTGCCTTTCTGGAATTAAAATAGATGGTACTTATTAACATTTTTTCTACGTGTTGTTGGGCGAAGTAAATGAATGTATTATGTTGAATAGATAAAATCCCTAATGATTTTTTGCGATTCCACTATTTTGTTATCTATTAAATTTCTATCACAATTAGCAAAAATTGGACTATTTTGCCAATGTTGAAAATTATCAAATATAAATGGTATATCAAAGCAGTGGCAGCAACCTGTTCGAGTTGTTGATCTAAATGAGAATTCGTTGATTGTTATCAATGGAGACAATTTTGCAATTTCTTGTGCTGGTTGATGAAAAACATTACGGGAAGTGATATTTCTTGTTGCTACATAAAGGTTTTTTGTGTTTTTAAGTTCTTTACGTAATGTTTTGAATGGATTGTCCGAACAATATCTTTTTATGAAAA
>JAZRVS010000189.1:0-57148 GCA_045599365.1 Bacteroidales bacterium | reverse complement strand
TATCTCTTAATTCTTATCTCTTAATTCTTATCTCTTAATTCTTATCTCTTAATTCTTAACTCTTATTTCTTAACTCTTATTTCTTAACTCTTAATTCTTAACTCTTATTTCTTAACTCTTAATTCTTATCTCCCTACACGCTCACCTCTCCTTTAATATGTGGATGTGGATTGTAATTAAGAATTTCTATATCTTCATATTTAAATTCAAACAAATCTTTCACATTGGAATTTAATTTCAATGTAGGCAATTCTCTTGGCTCGCGTGTCAACTGCAATTTACATTGTTCTATGTGATTTTTGTAAATATGAACATCACCAAACGAATGAACAAATTCGCCTACTTGCAATCCACACACTTGTGCAATCATGTGTGTTAATAGAGCATACGATGCAATATTAAAAGGGACACCCAAAAATAAATCTGCACTTCGTTGATACAATTGGCAAGACAATTTTCCATTTGCAACATAAAATTGGAACAACGTATGGCAAGGAGGTAACGCCATATCATTCACCATTGCTGCATTCCACGAACTTAAAATTAAGCGACGTGAATCTGGATTATGTTTTATTTGATCTACCAATTGAGAAATCTGATCTACTTCACCTCCATCGTATGTCGGCCAATGACGCCATTGATAACCATAAACTGGTCCTAAATCACCATTTTCATCTGCCCACTCATCCCAAATGGTAACATTATTATCATGTAAGTATTTTATGTTAGTATCTCCCTTCAAAAACCATAACAACTCGTGAAAAATAGCACGTGTGTACAATTTTTTAGTCGTAAGCAATGGAAAACCTTTTTGCAAATCAAAACGCATTTGATATCCAAAAAGGCTCAAAGTACCTGTCCCCGTTCTATCATCTTTTGAAACTCCCTCATCAAGGATTTTCTGAACTAAATCTAAATACTGACGCATAATAATCTTTATTTCTACAAATATAAAAAAAGAGACGCAATCAAATTACGTCTCCTCTTTTTTATTTTATAGAAGCGATGCAAACATCGCTTCTACATTTCACTTTTTACTTTTTAATGAATGAGCCAGAAGCCTGACCTTCCTCAGTTTCAATAACTACCCTGTAAACTCCTTGACTAAGTTTAGTAGTCTCTATTGTTAATTCATCAGCATCAACTTGTTCGTTAGCAACAAGTTTACCTGTTAGACTATAAACCTTGATTGATTTCAAATTAGTAGCTTCAATTGTAACTTCATTTGTAACAACTGTTGGATATACCTTAACTTCTATTTGAATATCTTCAACTGCAGATGGATCTGGATCAGGATCAGCACCCATTGCTACAATTGCTTTATACAATCTATTAGCAGCTTCATCAACTTGTTCTTGAGTAGCAAATGTTTCGTAACGAACATCTTGTGCTGCCATCCAAGCATCTTGGAATTCATTGTAAACAAGTGGTGAAATTTGACCCTTACTTACACCAACTACATATTCGCCAGATTCAACTTTATAGAATACTGAGTAAGCACCCCAAACTTCGTCTTCAATCAATCTAATCAAGTATTCCTTATCAGCTTTATTTGGAGTTACTTCAACAACAATCTTTTGAGATATATTGTCTTTTGGAGCAGAAACAACTACTTCAGTTGAACCAATTGCAAATGTAGTAATGTTACCTGCAGCATCTACACTGATAATTGAGTTGTCAACGACTTCAAATACCAAGTCTTTATACGTTGCATTTGTTGGAGTAATTGTTGCTTTGATTTGAGCAGTTTGACCAATTTCCAATGTTACAGGAGAAACAGTAATTTTCTCTACTGGAATAGTGTTTATTGTAATGTACGTATAACCTGAAACTTCAGAGCCATCAGTAGCTGTTGCAATAATTTGAACCATACCTGAAGATTTTGCTGTTACCAAACCTGTTGCAGAAACCGTAGCGATTGATTCATCAGATGATGCCCAAGTTACTGTCTTATTAGTTGCAGTAAGCTCACCAACATTGGCTGTCATTTGAGTTGTATTTCCAACATTCAATGTAGCTTTACCAGATACTGTAATGTTCTTAACCAACTCTGTAACCTTAACTTCTACAACTTGCATTACAGATGGATTTGAAACTGACTTAATTGTCAATGTTCCTGTTCCACCTTGATTACCTGTAATCGTTATTGTTCCATCCTCATTATCAACGTACGAGAAGTTTGTAGAACCTGCAATCAATACAAAATCTTTTTGTGTCGTATTTGATGGTTCGTATGTAACCTCTATTACCGCTTCATCTTGACCAGCAGTAACTTCAACTTCACTTACCAATACATTGATTGCGATTACAGGTACTTGTTTTTGAAGAATTGTTACAACACATTCATTTGACACTACTGCATCTTCGTCATTAGCAGTTGCTACTACTATGAATTCTTCACCTTCTGAACCAGTAATTGTCAAAACTCCTGTTGTTGGGTCTATAGAACCACCATCTCCAATTACAGACCATGTAATTGTCTTATTGTCTGCATTTGTTGGAGTTACAACAGCTGTCATTGTGTATGTAGCTTCTTCTTCTAATTGAAGTGTCTTAGCAACTTGAATTTGAGAAACCATAATTGGATCTTTCTTGATAGTTACCTTAACAGGCTCTTTAATTGTTGCCGTATTACCATCTGCCTTCAAATATGTTACAGTTGCTTGTGCAGTTACAGTCTTATTACTTGTAAGTGTTGTTTTATTACCTGAAATAACACCTGTAGTAGCATCTATTATTGCATACGAAGAAGATGTAAGTGACCATTCTATGCTTTGAACTGATGCATTTGCTGGTTCAATTATAATATAATCACTCAAGTCTATTGAACCAGAAGAAGCAAAGATTGTGTAATCAACTCCTTCCATAAATGTTACAGATTCAACAGGGAAGATTTGATCTACAACTGTAACAGTTGCTTTACCAACTACACCTGAACCATCATTTGCAGTTGCAACAACATCAAATGAATCACCTGACACGCCTGTGATAGTTACAACACCAGTCGTACTGATTGTAGCACCAGTACCTTCAATTGACCATGTAAATGTTTTATCATTAGCATCAGATGGAGCAACCGTTGCTTTTGCCGTGAATGTTCCATTTTCTTGTGCTGATTTTGGTGCTGTTACTGTAATAGTTTCAACAGCAACTGGACCTCTAATGATAGTAATTTGTGTTGTAGCCTTCTTAGTTACATCACCAGCTTTAACTTCAACTGTTACTGTAACCTTGGTATCGGCAGAAACTTTTCCTGCTGTCAATACTCCGTCTTCAATTGTTGCAGCAGTTCCGCTTACTGTCCATGTAATTTCTGGATGAGAAGCATCTTCTGGATTAATTGTTACAAAGCTTGACAAGTCAACACTTCCATATTCATCAACTGTTGTTGGAACACCAGCTGCGAATGAAACGCTTTCTACAGGAATAATCTTTTCTTCTACCGTTACATTACATGTAGCTTCTTTACCTTCTGTATAAGTTGAGTAAACTGTTATTACAGCGCTACCAGCTTTAACAGCAGTAACTTCACCAGTTGAGGCATTTACTGTTGCAACACTCTCGTTATCTGATTTCCAAGCGTATGTCTTGTTGTAAATACCTTCTGTTGGAAGAATTGTTACCGTAAACGCATTGTATGTATCACCTTCTGTTAATGTTAAAGAAGTCTTGTTTAATGTAATTGATGTAACAGCTGGATCTGAACAATCTTTAACTGTGAATGTTACATCTGTTGCTTTACCAGTACAACCATTTTCATCAGTATAAGAGTATGTTACGGTGTAATCACCATCACCAAGAGCTTTTGGAACGAATGATGATTTCTCTTCTCCATTGATTGTAAACTTACCTCCGTTAGGAGTAGCAGCCAACATAACTTCTGTTTCTGAAGCATCGCAGTATTCTGCATCAAGTGTAATTGTTGGAGTTGGCAATGCATTAACTGTCAATGTCGCAGTTGCTGCAGGCGATTCACAACCATCAACTGTTTGAGTTACAGAATATGAGTAATCTTTAGCAGTTGTTACACCTGAAACTGCTTGTTCTGATGCAGTTCCAAGAGGAGAATTATTAGAATCATACCATTGTAAGTCTGTACCAGTTGCAGAAACTTTATAGTCTGCTTCTGTTCCAAGACAAGCCTTTGCAGGTGTTACTGCTGGAGCTTCTGGAGTTGCTTTTACAGTATAAATAACCTCTGCAAATTCTGATGTACAACCAGAAACTGTTTGATTTACATAGAATGTAGTTGTTTCAGAAATTGAAGCTGGTTTGTATTCTTTTGTAGCCGTTGCAAGAGCAGCACCTGTTTGAGAAGCATACCAGTTTGCAGATTCAACTGTTGTCATTGCTACTAATTCAGCACCAGCACAAGAACTTGCGCCTGTTGCTGTTGGAGCCGCTGGTTTTGATTTGAATGTAACAACAACCGAAGCACGGGCAGATTCACAACCTGTTACATCTTGAGATGCATAGTATGTACCTGCAGTTGTAACTTCTAATGTTGCACCTTCATTTATAACATCACCATCTACTGCTTCAGTGTACCATTTAATATTTGAACCTGTAGCCGACAATGTTGCAGTTTCACCTTCACAAAGTTCTGTGTAGTCTGCAATTGTTGGAGCAGGAGTCATACAATCTGTTACCGTAAATGTTACAGGAACTTTTTCACTTTCACATGAACCTTCAGTATTTGATACATAGAATGTGAATGTTGCTTTTGTAGCAGTTGAAACTGTTGGAGTATAAGTAGCTCCTGTTGCAATTGAAGCACCAGTTTGTGTTTCGTACCAATTGATTGTTCCCGAACCTGTTGCTGTCAAAGGAGTAGCAGTACTACCAATTTCAACGATACCAGGATTTACTATTGGAGCTGTAGCTTTTGTAACTGTTATAGCTACATTATCACTTGCAGAACAACCATTAGCTTCTTCTGTGTATGTTAATTCGTATGTATCAGCTGTAGAAGAAACAAATGTTGTTCCTGTTACACCTGTACCAGTCCATTTACCTGTTGTTGGAGCAAGAGTAACTTCTTGACCAGCACAAGCATTTGTTTCAACACCACTCAAATCAATTGATGGAGCAGCCACAACAGTTACTGGAGCATCTACACTACCTTCGCAACCATCAACTGTTACTGTATATGTTACTGTATTAGCACCTACTATTGCTGCAGCAGGATCAAATGTAGTAGCAGCCGAACCATTTACTTTGAATGAACCACCTGTAGGAGCAGCTGTCATTGTTACAGCAGCAGCGTTACTACAATATGAAGCATCCAAACCAGAAATCTTTGGAGAAGGAGTTGTTCCTACAGTAATTGTAGATTCTTTAACCACTTCACAAGCTCCTTCTGTATAAGTATATGTTACAACAGCAGTACCCTTAGAAGGATCAAATGATGTACCAGTTACACCAGTACCCGACCATGTACCTGTTGCTGGTGTTGCAGACAATGTTGCTGCAGCATCACTCGAACACATCTTTTCTGGAACAGTTACTGTTACTGTTGGAGCAGCTGTTACTGTAATATCTTTTGTATATGTATTCTGACAACCTGTTGTACCAATTGTATATGTTAATGTAACATTACCAGCACCAGCAGTCTTAGGACTGAATGTTGTTCCTGTTACACCTTTACCTGACCATGTACCTGTTGCTGGTGTTGCACCCAAAGCAACACTTTCAACTGTAGCACAATATTCATCACCAATAGTTGAAGCAATTACTGCTGTTGGTTTTGCAGTGATTGATACAGAAACTTCTGTACGAGCCTCACTTTCGCAACCATCCATTTTTGCAACATAATATGTATGTGGACCAACTTCTGTATCACCAGTTGTCCACGTATTGCCTTCGTATAATGATGTACCACCTGTTGCTGCAGCATACCATACTGCTGTTGCAGTACCCGAGAATGTTGCTTTCAACGTAGCATCTGTTCCTTCACAAATTGTTACGTCTGGAACCTCAGTTGCAGTTGGAGCAGCAGTCTTACATGCAGCTTGAGTAATTGTTACCTTAACTGCAGTACGTTCACTTTCGCAACCATTAAGAATTCTTGCAACATAATATGTATGCTCTCCTGCTGTAAGTGTACCAACATTTGTTGATGTTAATGCTGTGCCACCTGTTGCAGTTGTGTACCATGCTGCTGTACCTGAAGATAATGTAGCTTTCAAAACTACTTCGTCATCAGTAGTTGCTTCTATTGCAGGAGCTTCAGTTGCTGTTGGTGCAGCCACAGCAGATACTGTTACATTTACAGCAACTTTCTCACTTTCACAAGTTGTTGTATTTGTAACATAATATGTATGTGCACCTGCTGTCAAAGTACCAAGATTAGCAGAAGACAACTTAGTATCACCTTCATACCAAGTAAGTGTTCCTGTTCCAGTTGCCGACAATGTTACTTCATCACAAGTAGTTGGACTTGCTGGAGTAGCCTTAGCATTTGTTGGCTTTGGAGTATTACATGGAGGATTTCCAATTATAATTGTTGCTGTAATAGAAGGATCATCTTTCGCAGTAACTGTAATTGCACAATCTCCATCTAAATCCAAGAAGTTAACATCAAATACATACACATTTGCAGAACCAGAACAACCAAAAGTTTTAAAACCATTTTGCTTTTCAGGTGTAGTAACTGTAGCTACGTCTGTATTAGAAGACGAAACCGTTACACCACTGAAAGAAGTAAATGAAGTAGGACTATATGACACTGCAAATGTTGTATAATTAGCATCTTCATCATCAGGATCAATCCAATCCCAATCGCCACTTTCAAAATCAATAGTATATTCCGATACGGCATCATCTTTACACAATGCACCATCACCACCCCACACAGCAATTGATGTTAAACCAGCTTCTTTCACAGTAACTGTAATGTCTTTTGTAACATATCCATCACAACCAGTGCCTTTAGAACGAACTGTAAGTGTAGTTGTTCCTTTCGCAACGGCCTTAATAGCTCCTATAGTTGAACCAGTTACATCTACAATAGATTTATCAGTTGTTGACCAAAGTACATCTTGTGCAGAACTTGCAGGAAGAATAGCAGCAGACAATGTTTTTGTTTCACCAACAGACAATGTTAATTTGTCATCTGTTATTCCATCAACAGTAATACCAGTAGGAACTTCAACAACTTGAGCTGTAAATGTTGCTGTTTTTGTTTCATCTGCATCACAAGTTACTGTGATAGTAGGTTCACCAGCCTTTAACCCTTCAAGTAAGATAGTACCTTTTCCCTGAGCATTAGCAGTTTCATCATACGTGATTGTAACATAATCTGCATAATCACCAGAGAATTTTAATTTTTGATTTGGATAACGAGCCTCATCAAAAGTTACTTGAACCTCAGCAGCTTCGCAACCTGCTCTTACTTGTACAGCTCCTTGATCAAGTGTGATTTTGTTTAATGTATATGTTGCTGGAACAATTGTAATCAACGAAGATGGACCAACAAATTCTCCAGCTACTGTGTCGGCAACATATATATAATATGTAGTTGTATCTTCTATAATCAATTCGTCTGTTGAAATTTGACACAAGCCATATTGATTTGTTACTGCTGATAGCACATTCTTCTTATCAAGTTGGTCTATCTTTTTAATAGATTCTGTTGATGGAATTAAATATACTTTTGAAGGACGAGAAGCCTCTACAATCATTGTTTCTCCAATCGTATATTCCGCTGCGTCAACAGAGAAATTCAAAGCGACTTGATTAATTTCATAACAATATTCAGGGACAACATCAGAATAGTTTCCACTACCATCAGCAGCAACTAAATAGAATTTATCACCTGGTTTAATAAGTTTTCCTTCATACATAGTCGTCATATCGTACACGGTAGGTTTACCACCTTCCACAATCCATTGCCAAACAGTATTACTAATTTCTGTTTTTTCAACATCACATGGCATCAAATAAACCGTAGCATCTTCGTCAACAGTAAAGAATAATGTACCATCAGCATCAATATATGGTTCATTGAAATATTCTGTAAAATGAGGTGGTGTAACGTCTTTTACTTGACAACCATACGCAGAAGAAATAGAACCAGAAACAGGGTCGTATGCATACGCTTTGAAATAACCATATCCTAACCCTGTCATATCAATTGTTGCAGGAGTATTAGCAGTACAAGCAGTATATGTACCTTCGCCTGCATTGACAGCAGCCATCATTGCAGAATATTGAGGATTTACATCTCCACGAACCACAAAAACATATCCGTCAGAAGAACTTGTAACCTTAAAGTTAGAATCTTCATCTATACCTGATTTTGTATCCAAAACTGCTGCTGGACTAAAGTCAGACAAATACAATGGTTGACCTACAGATATGTAGTCAAAATACAATGTTCCTTTATACAATGTTGGAACGTAATCATTCTTCTCACTACCTTCGTTCTTAATGAAACGGAATTGAATTTCGGAAATAGCAGTTGGATCGACTCCAGAAAAACTTGGGTTATATGTAATCTCTGTTCCCGTAGTTTTTAATATAAGTTTCGTAAATGTACCATCTTTCTTATTACCAAAGTAGTCTTTTACATCTATACGATAATAAACCGTAGCCACGGCATCCGCCTTTACATTAAACTTAATTACACCGCGATCACCACTTAAATCAAGCACATATCCTTCATTTGTCGCCTCTGAATAAGGTGCAAGAATGATTTGAGACCCCCATGAATCACTACCGTCTTGAGTAAATTCCAAAACACTATTTTTCGCATTTTCAATAATACTATAATTAACGTCATCATCAAAAGTACCTATATTCAAATTTGCAGTCACATAATCATTAGCATCGGCAAAATCGTCATACCAACCAGTTGAAGTAGTACAACCGATAAGATTAGCCAAGGTTATTGAGAATGGAGCAGATTTACGACCATCATTTGATTTTACATCACTTGTTTCTGCTGCCAACGAAGCTGTAATTGCTACAGAAGAAGATGTAATAGGAGTTTCAAGATTGAAAATCAATGTTGAAGCATCTCCAGTCTTTGTTTCAATAGAAGTTACGGCATGAGATGTTGAACCTTCCTTAATAGTAATTGCAGACAAACTTGTTGGAACCTTCATCGCTGTTGAAAAATGCAATTCAACTTGCGAGCCATCATATAATACCTTGCCAGATTCCGCAATTACTGTTTGAGGTTTTGGACAAATACTAAAATTTTCAATATATATTTCAAAAGCAGTTCCAGCCTCACTCGTACCCTTCATTGGCGATATATACAATTTTGAGTATGACTGATTTTCAGAATATGCTTGCCAAGACATGTCTGCTGGAGTTGACAATGGGATGTCAAAATCATACCATGAACCAACTTCCATATCATCAAGAATAAACACCGCATTATTATCCAAATATCCCATTTCATCTCCAGTCTTACCACTCCACAATGTTATTGCAATAGCATCAGCACCAGAAGCCATAGATTTCAAATAGAAACGCCCCACCAAACGAGAATTTGGATCAGCAAGATTTGTATTCCACTCCGCCTTTTGTTCTGATGTTGGTGTATAAATCAACCGTTGATAATTACCTGCTCCTGTGAAGTGTAATGCAACACCTGTTGAAGAAGAAGCAAAATCAGTTTCAACTGGAATATTTGATTCATTACATGTCCATACTGATGTTTCGGCATTTTTTACATACATATCAAGACAAGACTCACTCATATAGAAATTTTGTACAACAGCTTTCGTAAAAGCTTTTGCAGTTTTTGCTCCAGTAAGACCTGTCAATTTTGCTGCAGTATATGAAATTGTTACTACATCAGATGTAGAAGACAAAATTGATTCTGACCATGTAAGAGCCAAAGTTGTTTTGTCTATAATTCCTTCATCCGTCACATAATCTAACGTCGGAGACGTAGTAACCGCAGTTCCATTTACATATACCGTAAAATCTGAAGCACTTGCTGTAGAAAGCTTCACTTCTTTTGACCATTGAATAAACACTTTTGTCCCAAGTACATCGGTGTAACGAGCAATTGGATATGGTTCCATACTCGTAATTTTATTTGTAACCTTTTGATCAGTAAATTCGGACACAATAGACGCATCTTCACCCTTCAAAGATGTTCCCGAATACGATATATATATGTATGGGTTAGAAATATCCTCCACCATATTCAATGTAACCTCTTTTGACGAAACGGAAGCAGAAGAAACAGAGATTGTAGATCCGTTTGTTTTATTAGTTGCATCTTCAGCAGTTGGATATGTAGTTACAACTATTTTTGAAAGAGAACTTGTTAATGAACTTGAGCTAATTGGTTTAGAAAAATTTACTATGATAGAACTACCTACTGCATCAGTTTCAGCATTTACGAATACTGGGTTCATATCATAGAAATTAGGCATATTACCTGTCAAACATAACATGAACAACAATTGAGTTGTATGTGTATAATATGCCCCATATGCATCAGTCTGCGCGCCATACGTCCAACATTTTGTCATATAACTGTTAAATGAGGCATCAACCATAGAACCAATACTCAAACCTCCTTTAAAACAAGCATTTGAACTAGACCCCCATGATGTAAGAGAACCAGTAAATGGAGGTTGACCATCTCCTGGAGTACCATTCAAATAATAACCATCAACAATATTTGTTACTTCTTTTGTTGAAGCATTTGTTGATGCCCAATTAGTTATTTTCGAGGCAATTGCTTTCGCTTCATCATCACCATACCATGCGTATGCGTGAGCCATACGCCAAGGAATACGAACAGCATCATAACCAAAAATTGATTCAAACTTAAAATTAATTAATCCATTCAAATAAGAACCATCATTGTAACACCAATCTGGAATCAAACCTGTTGTAGCATTTGCTGCTTTTTTCATCGTCGAATAACAATTTGAAACAACCGCTGCCCAATCCCATGCTTTCCCCCATCGTTCCATCGTGTTCACATAATCAAACAAACGCATTGCATTCGTGATGAAATAGCAAGGATTTTTATAATCATCAAACATATCACCTGGCTTAAGTGAATTATTACTGTGATTAACTTCGAATGTCCAAATATTACTGATTAATGTCTTAGCATCATTCAAATATTTAGAATCACCCCATTGCTTGTAAGCCATCAACAAAGCTTGAGCTGCATCAAGGTCAGCATCGGTAGCACCATTGGCGTTACCATCACCTGCAGTAACCTGTCCCGTGAACTTACTTACCTTCCAGTTCATCACACCATTGTCATTCATATTTAACTTGTAATACTCCCAAAGTCTATCAAAATCTGCCTGTGTATTGTTAGTGGCATTATCCATATACACGAAGATAAGCATACCATAGGCAATACCTTCCGAAACAGAGTTGTCACCACTCTCACCTTTTTGCGTGAACTTTACACGACCATATTTGCCACTCGTTTCGTAGTAGTTATCTTTCCATTCCTCATACAAAGTCTGGATTTTACCTTTAACATCACTGCCCGTATAAATTTTTCCATACGGATACGCATAATTGTTCGGGAATGGATAGTTTGGCGCCGCCGTAGCAAAACCAATCACTCCCAAGAGGGTTACACCCAGCAATAATAGGTGTTTCCACCAACCTCTTGATTTTGAAATCTCTGTTTGTTTCATATCTGTTTTTATTTAGTTTACAATTATAAGCCTACAAAATTAAACTATTTTTTTAATAGTTTACAACCTGTTGATATTTTTCTTTGCTAAAGTATGACAAATATGAAATCGAAAACCCTATGTCAAAAGAAAAAAATTTCAATAAGGGGACCATTATAGGAGAGTTAAGAATTAAGAGTTAAGAATTAAGAGTTAAGAGTTAAGAATTATGTAAATGCCTAAATAAGCTTGACCGAAATTCAACTTAATTTAATTTCAAATCATTTAATTTTCAATTTGTAAAGATAGCATTTTTTCGTAATCAGCTGGTGTAAGGTAATTTAATTTACAATGAGGTTTGTCCGTATTGTAAAGCCTTACCGTTTTAGCAACTTCTTTAACCAATATATTGAAAGATGTTATATTCTTATGTGTCAGGTAATTGTTTTTAATTACTCCATTAATTCGTTCTGCTTTTCCGTTTTCCCACGCATATTCACACATACTGTTTCTAATATTGTATGACTTTGTCAGTTTTAGGAACTCCTTGTCGTAATATTGTCCGCCTCCATCGGAGTGAAGGATAAGATTCGACAGGTTTTCTTTCTTTCTGAACTTTATGGCCATCTTCAATGCCGGAATGGTGGTGTGTTCCGTCATCAAGTGTTTAGATACGGAATACCCCACTATATATCGAGAAAAGGAGTCTATTATGAATGTAAGATAGTAAAATCTTCCCATAACCTCAAAATATGTGATATCGCTCTGCCACAATTGGTTCACGCTCTGCGGTGTAAATCCGCTTTCAAGATTTTCAAAACGCTTAACGCCGTAACTATCTGTCGTACGTCGATAGTTGCGGTTTTTCTTCGCACCGAGACCATGAATGCTGCAAAACTCTTCAAACTTGTCCCTCCCTATGTTTTGTGGTCGGAGTTTGTGATACATGTGTCGCACTGCCATTGTTGGATGCTTAGAACGAATTTCCTGAACCATGCGTAGGAGATTCTCCATGCTTTCAGATCGTCTTCGCCAGCGACGTTCCATATCATATACCCCCTGCTTGCTGATGCCTATCACATCATAAAACAATCGCATACTATAAGGATAACTCATACGTTTTTCTTTGTGTTTGATGACAGCAACCCGCCACACTTTTTTTTTATGTCGACATTGTACATCTCCTCGGCGATTTCTATCATCTCATCCTTAAAGTCCAGTAGTATCTGTTTCTGACCTAACAACCGTTCCAACTCTGCCACGCGTTTTTGTAGCTCCTGTAATTTCTTCGTGTCGCTCTCGCTTTCCACGATTAGGCGTTCTTTCTTGTTTCCCATATGTCCGTATTTATGTAACCAATTATACACTGAAGGCTCTGATACCGAGTATTCTCGGCAAATATCCGAAACTCGACTCTGTTTTGATTCAATCTCAATTACTTTTTTTCGCTTGAAGCTTTCACTGAACGTGCGTCTTTGTCGTTCTTCTCTTGTCATTTCCATTTTTTACCTTTTTTATGGTCAAGCTATTTCAGGAATTGACAGGTGTATCCCCCTAACAAACACAGACGCAGAATTCCAATCGGGGTTCTGCGTTTTTTTATGGCTTTCGGCCATTTTATCTGTTGATACACATACTCACAACTATGTCATGGGTTACTTGTCTATTGCCTTTTCAAGCAATAAATTGGTAGAGACACGTTGCATCACGTCTCTAAATAATGTTCAATCCTTACAGGTTTGTAATATCATAATAGGTAACTTGTTCAAAGTCATTTGAAAGATTTTATTTGTGTAACGTCAAGGAAAACAAATTATCGCAGTGAATCAATAAAGATTGTTTCGTAATTGGGTAATAACTCAGGATGAATAACTTTTAAATAATCGGCAAGGATTAAATCGGGGCGAACAAATCCATATTCAAAAAAATCGTTTCCTCCGTTGGTTGAACATCGTTTGGAACGATTGTAAATTTGTTTGTTTTGATAAGCATTGAGCAATTTATAGTTTTTGTTTGTTTTGTCTAATTCTAAGTATGTTCTTTCGTCGCACCCAATCCAAATGTCGGCATTTTGTGCTTCAAGAAGAATGGTTTCGAATGAGATGAATTCACTACCAATTTGGTCGTCATTTCGAATATTCATTCCTCCAGCGTCTGAAATAAAAGTTGCAATGTAACTTTTCCCACCAGGAAGATACCATATTTCGTTGTATGCTGAGCCAGCTAAAACCAATGGCTTTTTTGTAACAGAGTCGGCAAGAGATTTTATTTTATGATAATTGTGGGCAATTTCGTTGAAAATGCTGTCTGCTTCGTGTGATTTACCAATCAACATTCCTAGTAATTTAATCCATTCTACTCGTCCCAAAGGGGAAGTTTCTTGCCAACTATTAACGAAAAAAACAGGACAATGCAGTTGTTTGAATTTTCTTAAATCGTCTTTGTTATATGCTGTTGCAATAACTAAGTCGGGATTTAGTTGAAGTATGGTCTCAATGTTTGTTTGCATACTTGTGCCTACATTGTATATTTCGCCATTGTTATATCGTTCTTGAATTTTTTGATTTGATATGCGAAAAGGGTCGCAAACACCAACAATTGTTTCTATTGCATGTAATTCGTTGAGCATTGCAATTTCTGTGGTCGATAAAACTACAATACGCTTTGCAGACTGGGGTAATTGATATACAATGCTATCACGAGTGTTGTTCCAGTTGAAATAAATTGTCAAACTATCATCATTATGATGATAGAAAATATTTTGCGAGTACGTAAAAAAATTGTCAGATTGTTGAATAGAAGAACTCGTTTTTACATTGTTTTTACATTGCCAAAAAAAGGAGACAATCAATATCAATAATGCAAATCGTTTCAAAACAAACTTAGGTTTAAGGTTAACTATTAAATGTAAAAGACGCGATAAATCGCGTCTCTACATTAGCAATATATGTATTGTAGAACTAATCGTTATTTCATATATTGTTTCATCAAATCAGACATTTGTAGTTGTAATTCTTTTGATTTTTCGGCAGCTACTTCTGCAAATTTTTCGGTTTGGTCGGCATAAATAATTCCTCGCGAAGAATTTACCAACAAACCACAGTCTTTATTCATTCCGTATTGAGCAACTGCTTCCAAACTTCCACCTTGCGCTCCAACACCTGGAACTAACAAAAAGTGGTTTGGTACAATTGCGCGAACATTGCCAAGCATTTCAGCTTTTGTTGCACCAACTACATACATCATATTTTTATCGTTACCCCATTTTTGTGAAGTTGTTAGCACATGTTCATACAAGGTTTTTCCTTCGCTTTCTTGAAATTGGAAATCAAACGCACCTTTGTTTGATGTTAATGCCAATACTATTGCCCATTTTCCATCGTATGTTAAAAATGGTGAAACAGAATCTTCACCCATATAAGGAGCAATTGTTACGGCATCAAAAGGAAGATTTTCTAAAAATGCTTGAGCATACATCTTAGAAGTGTTCCCAATATCTCCACGTTTTGCATCGGCAATCAAGAAAATGTTTGGATATTTATTTTTGATGTAATTGACTGTTTTTTCAAGACTTTTCCAACCTGCTATACCATAACATTCGTAGAAGGCAATGTTAGGTTTATATGCAACTGCATATTGTGCCGTTGCGTCAACAATTGCTTTGTTGAAGACAAAAATTGGGTCGTCAACCGAATGGAGATGTTCTGGAATTTTATTGATGTCGGTGTCTAATCCAACACATAAAAAACTTTGTTTTTTCTGTATTTCAGTAATTAATTCGTTTCTGTTCATTTCTTTATTTTTCTAATTCTTTCCAAGCCAACGCACTTGCACCTAAAACAGCTGCATTTTTATCCATTAGCGCGCTTAGTTTGATGTCAATTTTGTTCTTGAAAATTGGTAATAAATATTCTTCCATTGTCGCTTTTGCTGGTTTTATTATTGCATCTCCAGCTTTTGCTGGTCCACCAAACAAGAAAATTGTAGATGGACTTGTGTGACAAACTACATCGGCGAATTTTATACCCAATATTTTGCCTGTATATTCAAAGGTTTCCTTTGCTATTTCATCGCCTGCTTGATATGCTTTGAAAACATCAAATGAGGTCAATTGATTGAACGGAATGTCGCGTAAAGTTGAAGGTTTGCGCGATTTGCTCAACAATTCTGTAACAGTTCGTGTAATACCAGAAGCCGATGCGTATGCTTCAAGACAGCCTTTTTTGCCGCAACCACATTCACGACCATCAATAAACATGGTTGTGTGACCAACTTCTCCAGCAAAACCATCGTGTCCGTAAACTAAATCGCCATTTACAACAATACCGCTACCAACGCCAGTCCCAAGAGTAATCACAACAAAATCTTTCATGCCTTTTGCCGCACCATACATCATTTCTCCCATTGCTGCAGCATTCGCGTCGTTGGTAATTGCAATTTTGATGTTAGGAAAATATTCTCCCATCATTTTGCAAAAATGAACGGTTCCTTTCCAACTTAGATTTGGAGCCTCTTCAATGGTCCCTCTATGGTAATTTGCGTTTGGTGCGCCAATACCGATTCCAATTAACTGACAATCAGTGTGATTTTGTAATTCTTTTTGAATGAGTTCGCATAGATTTTTCATATACGATTCAATATCCAAAAATTCTTTTGTTGGAATGCTTGTTTCAAAAAGACATTCACCATTTCTATCAACAAAGCCAATAGCAGTGTTGGTTCCACCAATATCTATACCGACAGTTATTTGTTTCATTATTCTATGTATTTTTTAAATTCATTTGTTCCTTCAATTCGTTCAAATTCTGAACCTTTTTTCCATTTTAAATATGGAATAATTGCTTGGTCCAAATTTGCAATATAATTTACGTCAAACATCATAAAATGGTGCTGATCTTCAAGATATTCTTCGGTTTCATCGCCCGACATAAATCGCCAACCACTGTCATCTTCGTCTTCTTTTTCTTCGCGATACATAAATCCTACTTTTGCGCCATCAACAGTAATCCTATCCGATGCGATACAATATCCCATTGGTTTTATTAAATCCAGAACATCGTTCGGTTGTAGTTTGTATTTATTGTCAGCCATTTTATTGTATCAATTTTACGATTGCGTATGATTGTCCTTGCATTGTCGCTGAAACTTGGCTCTCTGAATGTTTAATTTCAAACGAATCACCTGCAAGGAGTTGAGTCGTTGAGAACGGAACACTTATATTAAACGACACTTGAACTTCTTTTCCCGAAGGATTTAAAAATACCAAAATAACATCGTCTTTGTTTGCACGTGCATAAACAAAAGGATATGTGTCTTTTTGAGCAAAAAGAGGAACGAATTCTGCATAGTTTGCTAAAGCAGGCTCGGTGTGGCGGAGTTCAATAAACTTACGAGTTTTGTGTAATAAGCAATTTGGAGTCGCTTCTTCTGTTGCAACATTTGGTGCATTTTTAGCTGTATCTACAGGCAAATATAGTTTGTCGGCAGATGCCGTTGAAAAGCCCAAATTTGCGTCTGTTGACCATTGCATAGGAGTGCGTGCGCCATTTCGAGGTCGATATGCGCCTTCAACTTGTGGCCACGATGTTGGTAATTGTTTCATACCGATTTCATTTCCATAATAAATAAAGGGTACGCCAGGCATAGTAAATCCAAAGGCATAAATAATCTCCATATCTTTGTCGGAACGATTGTTACAAATACGTGCATTGTCGTGATTGCCAAGTGGTAAACAAATGTATCCTTTCCCTTTGGTTGCTTCGTATTGAGTCATATAATTTTCAAGAAAATCGGTGATATTACCTTTCCCTTCTATGTCAAAAAAGCTATGTCCTTCGGAAAATCCGTTTAAAATACGCCAACTTTCTTTTTGGAATAAGTCATTGTAGCCATTAAACCAATGGAAAAAATCAACGTGAAAGCAATTGTCAAGAGCATCAATAGGATACGACCATTCTGCCACCATAAATGCATCGGGATATTCCTCTTCGAGCAGTTGACGAATTTCTCTCCAAAAATCTTGAGTCGCATTTGTATGAGTGTTAAAAAATTGCTCGTTGCCTACAACATTTGCATCTTTTGTTAACGCACCAGCCATATCGGCACGAAAACCATCGGCTCCCATATCCATCCAAAAGCGAAGAACATTTTTCATTTCTTCCTTTAAATTTAATACATCTGGATGGTCAGGTGAAAGTTGCCATTTGTAATTTGTATCGGGTAGTGCAAATCCATAATTCAGTGCTGGTTGACAATAATAGAAATTTCTCATGTATTGTCCATTGCGTTCTCCATAACCTTTTATAAAATCAGAGGCATATTCGGCAGGTGGATTTTTCCATACATTGTCTGTCCAAATATACCAATTGGTGTATTGGTTTGTATCTTGACGAGCAGAAGCTTTGAACCAAGGGTGCTCAATAGATGTGTAACTTGCAACAAAGTCAAAAATTACGTGTAATCCTCGTTTATGTGCTTCGGCAAACAATTGACGAGCATCTTCGTTCGTGCCATAACGAGGTGCAACTTTTCTGTAATCGGAAATGTCGTAACCAGCATCAGCAAAAGGCGATTCAAAAAAAGGATTAAGCCAAATAGCATCTACACCAAGACTTTTTACATAGTCAAGTTTTTGTATAATACCTTGTAAATCACCAATTCCATCACCATTTGAATCATAAAATGTTTGTGGATAAATTTGATAAAAGACAGCGTTTTTCGCCCATGATGGGATATTAGGAATTGTGTATTCTCCAGTAATTTCTTTAGTTTTTACATTTTGTTCTTCCTTAGTAGAACAAGAAAGGAAGAATAGCATAATTGCAGTAAATAGAGCAGTTTGTAATTGTATGTTGGTCGTTTGTTTCATAATATGGGAAATGCAAATTAGTAGTATCTTGTTCGGTTGTTTAGAAATGTATAGTTACTTACAATTCACTAATCACTAAACATTAATCGTTAATCACTATCATTACTTCTTTAATTCAAAATTGCTTCCTAAGTAAACGCGACGAACATCAGGGTCGTCCGCCAACTCTTGAGCTGTTCCAGATTTAAAAATAGTTCCTTCAAACAAAATATTGGCGTTGTCGGTGATTGATAATGTTTCGTCAACATTATGGTCGGTAATCAAAATACCAATATTTCTATTTTTCAAATCTCTCACAATTCTTTGAATTTCTTCAACAGCAATTGGGTCAACGCCAGCAAAAGGCTCGTCAAGTAAAATGAATTTTGGATTACTTGCTAATGCACGTGCAATTTCCGTTCTACGACGTTCACCACCAGAAAGTTGAATCCCAAGATTTTTCCGAATATGGTTCAAATTGAAATCAGAAAGAAGTTCTTCAAGTTTGTCTTTTTGTTCTTTTCGAGACAAATGTGTCATTTCCAAAATAGACATAATGTTGTCTTCAACGGATAGAGAACGAAAAACAGATGCTTCTTGAGCCAAATAACCAATTCCTTGTCGTGCGCGTTGATACACAGGATACGATGTGATATCAATGTCATCTAAAATGATTTTACCACCATCAGGGTTGATAAGACCCATTACCATATAGAAAGACGTGGTTTTTCCTGCTCCGTTAGGACCAAGTAACCCAACTATTTCACCTTGTTTCACAGAGAACGAAACACTTTGTACGACAGTTCTATTGCCGTACTTTTTCATTAAATTTTCTGTTCGTAAAATTGACATCTTGTTAAAATTGACCACGAAAATACGAAAATTTTTAAAAATTACTTGAGAAAATGTATGGTTTTTTCTTTTTTATGCAATAACTTTGCAAGATGAGTAAAAATACGTATATGCAAAAAATCGTATTGAAATTTTTTACAATTATTGTATCGCTTTGTACGGTTGTTTCGTTGCAAGCGCAAAGTGGTTTTGTTGAATGGACTAACCCTACGTGTCCAGATCCTTCTAATGGTGGAGCTAAGATTTTTATATCTGACGCTTCGAGTGTGGTAAGTGGAGAATTTGACGTTCAGGTCCTTATAGCTGAATCAGGTGCATATAATACCAATTCATACAAGATACCTGTAGTTGTTGGACAAGAATCATACGAGTATGAAATTCCACTAAATTTGCCGTTTGGAAGGGAAATTATAGTAATTGTTAAGGCTCCAGGAAAAACATCTTCATTTATCATGGAATCGAATCCAGGTTTTGAGAAACCTGAGTATTCCGCAAGTTTGAAAAAACTTCGAGAAGCTGGATGTGATGGTCAAGCAGTTGGTGCTGCTGAGATTGCTATCAATGCGGGTGTTGGACCGTATAGTTGGCAATGGTTTAGTGTAGAAGATCCAGGTTTCCCAACAAATGATAACAAAGATATGGTAACGACATTGACACCTGGTTCTTACTATATCAAAGTATTAGATTCAAAAGATTGTCCAATAAATTCAGAACCTTTAGAAATAAAAACACAGGATATACAAATATCTGTTTCAAAGGTAACTCACGTTACTTGCAAGGATACTACCAATGGAGAAATAGCCGTTTCTGTTGCTGGCGCATACGGAAAATATTCTTTACATTGGGTTGGCGACAAGACTGATATTTGGGATTATGATGTTACTGGTGATTCTCATACAACGGGTTCGTTGCCTGCTGACGTTTATCACGTGTATGTGGAAGATGAAATTGGTTGTAAAGATGATACGGGGCCAGAGGAAATTACTGAACCAGATAAGAAAATAACTCTTTCTCTTGAATCTTCAGCAGATTTGAAATGTAAGGATGTGGCAACGGGAGAGGCTTCGTTTGTTGTTGAAAATGCTGTTGGAAATGTTACTTACGAATGGTCAGATGGAGTTTCAGCTTCGTCTTCTCGTAATGACTTGGCTGCAGATACTCCGTATATATTAGTTGCAACGGACGAAAATGGGTGTAAAGCACAAAGTTCAGTAACGCTTTCTCAGCCAGCAACAAAAGTGGAAGTTGAAATTACAGACCATACGGAACCCACTTGCTTTGGCTCTTCTGATGGTGAAATAAAGGCAAATGCTTTTGGTGGTAATTCAGGAGAGTTTACTTACATGTGGAATAAAGTTTCAGGAACGGCAACTAATAGTAATATTCCTGCTGGAGAATATCAAGTTATTGCAATAGATGGAAATGGTTGTATGGACTCAACGGATTTTACTCTTGATCAACCAAAACCAATGGATGTAAAGATTGATATTCAAGGTGGTTCCGCATCAAATCCAAATTCTGTTCTTTGTAACGGAGATAAAGTAACATTGGAAGTTTCTGTTGTTGGTGGTGTTTTGCCTATGTCTTATAAATGGGATGGCGATGTCGATTATGGAACAACAACTATCGTAACAGTGGGTGCTGGTGATGCTACTGTTACAGTGAAGGATGGAAATGGTTGCGAGCAGCCTGTAACAACTACTATAACAGAACCAGAATTATTATCTGTTGCAATTGTTGAGGATACAAAAATCGCGTGTAATGGTGGTGAAGGTGAGTTAAGAGCATCAGTATCTGGTGGAACAGAACCGTATTTGTATAATTGGTCAACGGGTTCTACCACGGTTATGTCGGGTACTTTAGTTAAAGGTAATTATTCTGTCGCAGTAGAAGATGCAAATGGTTGTAAATCTAATCAAGATTATGATATTGGAGAACCAGAATACATGACTGCGAAAATTATGATTTCGCCTGAAACATGTACAAAAGTTTCAACGGGAAATATATATGTTCAGACTGAAGGTGGAACTGAGCCATTCAGTTACAAGTGGAGTACTGGCGCTACAACATCGTCAATAGGTGGTTTAACGAATACAAAATATTCTGTGTCAGTTGTTGATGCAAATGGTTGTTCCTATGACGACAATGTTGATTTAAAAAATGTAAATAAATATTCATTGAATTGGGTTACTACTCGTGTGAAGTGTGCGGGACAAGCTAATGGATCTGCAACGGTTAAAATAAAAAATGGATATAGCCCATTCACAATAAAGTGGAGTACAGGCGATGAAATAGTTACAGCAGAATCTCAACATAAATTGGATAATCTTGGTGAGGCTACATATATAGTAGAAGTTACCGATGATAGAGGTTGTGTACAAAAAACAGAACCTGTTGTTAATACCATTACGCCATTAGAAATAAAAACTTTGGATCTTACACCTTCTGCATGTATTTATCCAACAGGAACAGCAACGGCAACAATAAAATATGGTACATTGCCATATACATACGCGTGGTCGAATGGGGTTGCAGTTAAGAAAAATACTGATATGGCACCAGGTGATTATACCTTGGTGGTGACGGATGCAAATGGTTGCGTTGTTGATTCTACAATAACTATCCTAAAAAAAGCGACATTGACGGTAACGACAATAAGTCCAGATACGGTTATTACATGTGAAGGCGGAACAACGGGTGAAGTTCGTGCCGTTGCAAGTCAAGGAGTGGAAGACTATACATATAGTTGGTCTAATGGTGAAAAAACAGAAACAATATCAAATCTTGGGAAGGGAACTTATACTGTTGTTGCTACTGATGCTGAAGGTTGTGAAGCTACTCATTCTATAACATTCGTTGAAGATAATATTTTAACAATTACCGAAAAAGAAGTTTCTGATGTAACTTGTTTCGGAGGAAGCGATGGTTATATTGTTGTAGATGTAACGGGCGGTAAAAGCCCATACTCAATCTCGTGGAATAATGGAGAAACTTCATATACAAACAAGGACTTGGTTGCTGGTGATTACACTATTACAGTTACCGACGCGAAGGGTTGTTCTGTTTCAAAAATATTTACTGTGGGTGAATCTTCTGAGGTAAATGTTTCTATAGAAAATTTAACTTCTATTCAATGTGTTGGTGTTTGCGATGTGTCTGCCGATGCTAACGTATCTGGCGGTATCACCCCATATTCTTATGCTTGGTCTTCAGGTGAGATAGGTTCATCGGCAACAAAACTATGCGAGGGAGAACAATATGTTGTTGTAACTGATGCAAATGGTTGTTCTATAAAGAAAACATTCTCTGTAACTGGTCGTACAGAACAATTAGCAATAAGTTCATCTAATATTCAAAAACCATTATGTGGCGAAGCAAGTCCTACTGGAAAAATTTCTATCGTTGCATCGGGTTCTATAAATGGTAATTACTACTATTCTTGGACGAAGGATGGCGTTGAAATTTCTACTACAAATGAAATCAAAAATGTGCCTGCTGGTTCTTATGATTTGCAAATTAGCGATGGAACTTGTGAATATAAGACTTCGTTAGCATTGAGTAATGAGTTGACTGCAACAGCTGATTTTAATTATGTGTTGTCAAATTGCGATGGAGAATCATACGAAGTTGTAATCTCAAATGAAGCAACAGCAGAATACAAGTATTCTTGGTCAAATGGTCAGACGACAAAAGTTGCCACAGGACTTAAAAATGGAACATATACGTTAGTTGCAACAGACAAAGATGATTGTGTATTGAGTGTAGCTTTAGATGTGGTTGAAAAACCTATAACACTTTCCGTTGACGTGATTGATGCTAATTGTTTTGGAAAAGCAAATGGTTCTGCAGAGGTTACTGCAACAAATACAATAGGCGAGGTAACATATTCGTGGAAGGATGCGAGTGGTAAAGTTGTTGGTTCTAACAAACGATTAGAAAATATAGCTAAAGGTGTTTATACGGCAATCGTATATGACGTAAATCATGCTACTTGTCCTGCAACAATAGACGCAACAATAGCTGAACCAAATAAAATACAAGTCTTTTTGTCTGAAGTTGAGCCATCTTATTGTAAGTTGAACAATGGTTCTGCAATGGTAAAGATTGTTGGTGGTCAAACACCTTTTACATACAATTGGAAAGATGATGAGGGTTCAATAGTTGGAACAGCAGAAACTGTAACAAACATTTATTCTAATAAGGATTATTCTGTTGTTGTTGCAGATGCAGTCGGTTGCGAAATGTCTGGCACAATAGCAATTACGGACGTTTCGAATTTTTCTCTTACGAGCATTGTTTCAAATAAAATTACGTGTGCTGGCAGAACTGATGGAGAATTAGAAGTATATACAGTTAATGGATATACTCCTTTTACGTATAAGTGGGATCACAATACTTCTATCAATAACAATAAAGTTAGTGGTTTAGGTAAGGGGTTGTATTCTGTAACGGTTACAGATAGTAAAGGTTGTGCCGCTAAGATTACTGATATTGAGTTGACAGAACCAAAATCTGTTGTTGCTGTTATTGAGGAATCGCCAGGAATTCAATGCCACGGGAAAATAGGTGATTTGGTTGCATCGGTTACTGGAGGTACAGCACCATATACATATAAATGGATGTCTAATACTGATGAGGTTTTAAGTAGTGGTGTTGATCCTGAATTAACTTCGCAATTTGCTGGAATATATAAATTGCAAGTCTTTGATGTTTACGATTGTCCAAGTAGTGTTGTTTCTCATGAAATGGTTGACCCAAGCGAATTAAAGGCGTCATTTACAGTTAAGGTAACACAATGTGGAGATAGTGCAAATGTTGGTGAAATTACGTTAGATGAAATATCTGGTGGTGTTGAAAATGCTCAATATCGTTTCCGTTGGGGAAGTTTAGAAGAAGAAGGAACATGGACAGATTATGAAACGGAGGAAAATAGAACTTTGTCTGGTCTTGGCGCAGGAGAATTTATTTGTACAATAACGAATTCGGTAACACCTGGGAATTGCTATATAACAGAGGATCTATACACATATCCATCATTGCCAGATTCAATAGTTACGGATATAGAACATACAAGGTGTAGTTTTTATACTGATGGAAATAAAAATGAAGGTAGAATAGAAATAAAGGAATTGTATGTTGCAGAAGGTAGTTACGACCCATTATCTCGTACGCTTGCAGATAAGTCGGATTATTCTTTCGTATGGAATGACTCAAATGCTCAAACAGATACAAAAGCAACAAATTTGGCAATGGGAAGTTACGAAGTTACGATTACAGGTCAAAATGGTTGTTCAAAAACATTCAATGCTGGTACTATTGATGCGTATGTTAATTTGGGAATTTTAATAGAAACGACAGACGAAGGAAAGAAAGATAGAACAGAAATTTGTTTCGGTGATTCGGTACAGCTTTCTGTTGTTACTAATACGACATACTTACATGGATATGTTCCAACAAATTCTATTGAAACATACGAATGGTTGTCAAAAGAAAATAATTGTACTGCGTCATTGTTAACTCCTTACGAAAAAACAACGTGGGTAAATCCACTTACCAATTACTATTCAGATAGTACAGAAATAAATGCATCGTATTTTGTTGATGGTTGTCAGTCTGCTCCTGCTAAATTCTTCGTATCTCATTTCGATTCTTTGAATTTCGCAATAGAAGTATATGATACACTCGGCGTTTATCTCGGGAATGATTCGGTCTTTGGAATTAAGAATGATAGATATTTATTCAATCCTATAGATGAACCATGGTACACAGATAAGGTTGGAGATAATGGCATTACATCTATATTTTGGCGTTCTTTTGATATAGAAAAGAAAGGTAAAGGTTCTATTTCCGATACAACGACAAATGAAAAAACATACGCACGAAGTGGCTTATATGGTTTGTTGACTCGTGTAGAAGAGTCTAATTATATAGAGGCTATTGCAACCACAACACATGGATGTTATGAACATTCAACGGTATTCATAAATGTGGTGGCATCGTCAGTAATCCCAACTGGTTTTACTCCTAATGGCGATGGCATAAACGATACGTGGGTTGTACCATATTTGCAAGCCTGTCCAAATGCTCATGTTACTATCTTCAATCGTTGGGGGTCGAAGGTTTTTGAGACAAAAAAGAATTATTATGAACATCCATGGAATGGAAAATCAAAAACAGGAGGAGAACTTCCAATGGGTACATATTATTACGTTATAGAATACAATGATTCAAATGAAACTCCAACACAAACGGGTTCTGTTTCAATACTACGATAGATGAAAAAATTTGTTTTATACATAGTACTCGGTTTGATTTCTTGTAATGCTTTTGCACAACAAACGCCATTGTATTCTATGTATATGTTTAATGAATTTGCGGTAAATCCTGCAGTAACAAGTTTACAAACGTATACAAAAGCACAAGTAAATAATAGATATCAATTTGTTGGTATTGAAAATGCGCCTATCACGGCTACAATTACACTCACTGGGAAAATTAAAACGCAACCGATGGGATGGGGCGGAATGATATATAATGATAGTCAGGGAGCTTTTAGTAAATTAGGTGTATATGGTGGATATTCATATTGCTTAAAAATGGGTCGGAATTCAAAACTTGCATTGGGTTTGAGTGTCGGTCTAATTCGATATTCTGTTGATATGACAAAAATTCGTTTCTTAGAGGAAGAAACAAATTTGGGTGAATCGTTATATTCGTCTATAAGACCAGATGCAACATTTGGCGTGTATTATAAGTTTAGACGATATTTTATAGGTGTATCGGCCGATCAATTGTTTAACAATCAGATAGATATGTATGATGATACTTTGGCGATAGATAATACACTAAATCGTTTTAAAAGTCATTTAAATCTAATGCTTGGAACAGAATACAAGATTACACGCAATTTCATATCTGAATCGTCTATTGTAGCTCGAAAGGTTTATGCTTCGCCGTGGCAGATAGAGGTTTCAACACGTGTAACATATAGAAAATCTCTATGGGGTGGACTTTCGTACAGGACAGAGGATGCAGTTGTTCTCTTCTTAGGATACACGTATAGAGATATGATTTCGTTTGGATATTCATACGATATAACATATTCAAAATTGAATGCGGGGTCTCATGGCTCACATGAGGCATTTTTGTCAATCAAATTTAATAGCGACGAAGAAAAATGAAATTGAAAATTGCGCTTTTGCTGTTGCTTTGTGTGTCTATTTTGTCTTGTTCAACTAAAAAGAAAAAAATAACAACAGATGGAATTTTGACTAAGGAAGAATTGGTTGACGTGTTGTACGAAATACACATGCTTGATGCCACAACTGCAACATATAATTCCGTAAATAAAACAAATATAAAACTATCTTCGGAATGTTACGATTCGGTTGTTTTCTCAAAACATGAGTGTAATGATAGTATTTTTAAGAAAAGTATTGAAGTTTATACGTTAGAAGGTTACATAAACGATATTTATAATGTGGTAATAGATTCTTTAAATAAGACAAAAACATTGATGGAAAAAAATGTACCAATGCAAGAAAAAAGAGGTGAGAAAAATTAGTGCTCATTATGTGTTGGTAAACTCGCACTACAAAAAATATGCGATAATATCAGTAATTGACGAGAAGGTTGAGGTTGGAGAATCAAATTCATTTTATAAAGAGGAATCAAAAGTTGAGTTTTATAGTGGGACATTGGTAATTGTTGATAGAAAAGAACGAAAAGAGATTTTTCATTTTCAAGAAATCAATCTTCAAAAAACGTGTTTCAATTTGGAAGAAGGAATAAAAATTGTGTAAAAGTTGTCGGAGTTGTAATAAAAAATCTACATTTGTAGCAATCAAGGAACAATGAGAAAAAAATTCTTTATAATAGTGTTGTTGGCGATTCAGTCGTTCTATTCGTTTTCGCAGATTGATGCAAAATTTTCGTTGCGTGACGATTCGCAAAAAATTATGTGTTATACCGAAGATCAGAATGGACTACCAACAAAATTAACGACTGTAAAGTTTAAAAATACATCAACTTGTCCAGATGGCAGTTGGTTCGTGTGGAATTATGGCGATGGTTCGCAAGATTCAATAGTTGTGAGCACCGACAAAACTGCGGATGGTGTTCACGAGTATAAAAAAGACGGAAAGTTTTCTGTGAAATTATTTGTGATAGACCCTAAGAATATAGCTGATAGCATAAAGAATCGACCAATTTTAGCTGTTGAATATCTATCAACAAGTCAGGATTCTGTAAATCTTATAGTTACATATACTGCACTTGATAAAAGTCAACGACAAGCAAAAGTTCGAATTCCATCAAAGGAATTTGGTCGCAAGAATTTGGCGCAAGATATTATTGTGTATAGTCCAATAGCTGATGGCAGTAATTTTTCGTATGAAATTGACGATCCAACCACAGAAACTGTAAAAGGAGGCTTGGAATCGTTTGTATATATATTGTCAGTCAATAAAGAAAATTTTGCGCCACACGATGAATCTGTTTGGATGTATTATTGGAGCATTTATAATGGCTCTACTAATGTTGCTTCATTTGCTGTGGATTCTATGGAATATCGTTATACATTCCCGAAAGAAAATGTAAAACCTGGTTATACAGTTTCTTTAAAGATTGCTTTGGATAGTTCTAAATTTGACCCTACCGATGTGGAATATTATGCATTAGAAGAATGTGTTGCTATTCAATCTCAAAATATTATTGTGAGTGATTATTTCTTTTCCGATAGTACAAGAAAAGAAGAAAATGTAGATGATAGGGAGACGTCAATTCCGAATATTTTTACTCCAAATGGTGATGGAGAAAATGATGTTTTTTATTTCAATACGAATGGTGTAGATGATTTTTCGATTTGGATTTATAACAATAATGGAACATTAGTTTATAAGCAAACTGCAAAAACAATTTCTTGGACAGGAGAAGACAATTCGGGACATGAATGTAATACGGGAACATATTATTATGTTGTGAAATCTACCAATAGCGATAAACGACATAATACGGCAGGATTTATACAGTTGTTCCGGTAAGATTTAAAGAATGAATATTTGATTCCAAATAATAAAAAACCCAAGACGATAGTCTTGGGTTTTTCGTTTTATAGACCAAGGTAAATGCAGAAAACACCTGCGAAATACCCAATTAGAGCTAACCAACTAATGTGTTTTAAATACCAAATAAAGTCTATTTTTTCGAGTCCCATAGCAGCAACACCTGCAGCAGAACCGATAATTAAGATAGAACCACCTGTACCAGCACAGTAGGCAAGCATTTGCCAAAATGTTCCGTCTGATGCAAATTCCGCAACTGATGGATCAATAGGATACATACCCATAGATGCAGCAACAAGTGGTACGTTGTCAATAATAGAAGACAAAACACCAATAACACTATTAATAATATAGATGTTCCCTCCTGTAATTTCTCGTAACCATTCTGATAAGGCTGAAAGTTGACCTGCTGCACCAAGAGCTCCTACTGCTGTTAAGATACCAAGGAAGAAAAATATTGTAGATGTTTCTACTCGTTTTAAACATTGACCAACATCCAATAGCTTTCTTCGTTTTGCACGTGACATCAATGTTTGAAATTGTGCAATCAACCAAAGAATACCCAAACTTAACAACATTCCCATAAAAGGCGGAAGATGCGTCAGTGTTTTAAATATTGGGACAAACAATAACAATGAAACACCAAAAATCAAAAATCCAGTTTGTTCTCCATGTGTTGTTATAGATACTTCTTCATCGTTAGCTTTAGGGCGTTCTAATTCACCTTTCATAGTGAAAGAAAGAATAGTTAGAGGTACAACCATAGAAATCAAACTTGGTAGAAATATCGTCTTTATGATATTTAAAGCAGAAATTTGTCCTCCAATCCACAACATTATGGTTGTTACGTCTCCAATTGGAGACCACGCTCCACCTGCATTGGCTGCAATAACAACAATACTTGCAAATGTCCAGCGGGTTTCTTTATCACCGATTAATTTGCGCAATAATGAAAGAATAACTATTGTTGTTGTTAAATTGTCTAATACGGCAGACATAAAGAATGTTAGTATTCCTATGAGCCACAATAATTTAATCTTGTTTGTGGCATGAATTTTATCAGTAATAACTTTGAATCCATTGTGTCGGTCAATAATTTCTACAATTGTCATTGCTGCAAATAAAAAGAATAGCGTTTGAGCTGTTTCAGCTAAGTTTTCACTTAGCATACCATTTACTTCATTCACGTCATTTTCGCCAAAGACAATAAATATTGTCCATGTAAGAACGCCAATCAACAAGGCTGATGCTGATTTGTCAAGTTTTAATGGATGTTCTAAGGCTATACAGAGATAACCAAGAACAAATACGATAATCATTGCTGTGTACATATCTTTATTTTATTAAATTACTGCAAATCTTTTTCCATCGTTCTGCACTTTGTAATTCGCCATTAAGAGTGAATCCGTCAGTATCGGAATTGAAAAATAATAGTGATTGTGATTCTTCATCTTTTTGATTTGGTGTGAAAACCAATTCTACCAAATCAATGGCATTACTTGTCGTTCCCAAAGAACTGCTTGTAACAACGCGACAAGATGAATATTTTGTTAAATCTACTGCTTTTTCAATGCAATGTTCTCCTTCACAACGAACGAAAAAACATATTTTGTTTATATCATCAATTCCTATGATTGATGAGTTCCATGATTCTTGTTTTGCAACTATTGAGTTGCTTGTTAATGCTTCAAATTTTTTTCTAATTATCGTATTCTTTTTCATTTTTCCGTGATTTAATAATACGATAGGTATTACTATTGCAAGAACTAATATAAGTCCAATAATGTATGTAGTATTCATTTTTTTATGTTAATTAAATGTCAAATAGAGACGCATGTATAATACGCCTCTATCAAAATGTTTGCCCATTGAGCTTATTGGAAAATCCAAGGTGTGTTAAGCACAATGAAGTAAAATTGTAAGATATTATTACTAAATATAAATGAAGGGAACAATACACAAGTTGGTAGTATAATCATCTGTAAACAGGTATCAGTAGTTAGTTTTCAAGAATCAGTTTGATTTCTATAATCGTGAGATAATTACACAAGGAGAATCGTCTGACAACTAGCAACTAATAACTGATAACTAAATTACTGCCAAGATGTATATCATAACCTAAATGAATACTACCAAAAGTAGTTAAATGGAAATATAATATCGGTGTTCCCAAAAATACGTGAAGTCAAATCTTGGGAATAATGATTCAAGTATGCAAACAAGGTGTGCTGAATATGAGAAGTATTTTTAGTGAAATAACGCTCCTCATTTGTTTGTTTTTTTATTGGCGATTTGCATATATTGACAAGATTAGAAATGGTATTTTGTGGCAAATCTTGACTGCTAATTTGCGTTTCTGCATAGTTGACAATAGAATTCCCTTGCGAGAGAGTCTGCTGTGCTACATAACAATTACTATCAAACGTAATCATTATTGTTACGTAGAGGCAAGCTGCAAGAAACGAGCAAAATGCAATATGTTTACTTCGCAAATTCATTATTATTCTGTCAATTTCCAATCTATACGATAATTGTCTTTGAAATTTGAACTTGTGTCATTTTCAATAAGATATGAAGAAATGGAAACCGTTGTGTCTGCTAACGAACATTGTCGTGTTAAGAAAGTGTGTAACAACGTATTACGCCAATTCATATCTTTTAAAATTGCCGTTTTCATTTCTTGTTCGTATAGAGCAATTGCTTTTTGTTCTATAGATTGTTTGTTTGTTATTTTGAGACCTTTTTGAGTCATTTGCTCATCTGCGAATTTCTGTAGTTCAGGAGATTTGTTAGGTATTTCTCTATATTTTTCACGAATTAACAAATCGTTTGCGTTGTCTTCTGTAATCTGGTTCGTTGAATCTTGAATTGCCATATTTTTCTTTAATTCAAGTAAGCAATATTCTTTTATTGCTGTTGAGTAGAGAATTTCTTGTGTCATATATAATTTCAATTCGGGCTTTTCTTGTTGTAGCGCACCAATCTGTCCAAATTTTGCATATTCTTCATCGGTAAATTCTGTTGCTGTTGCAGAAATTAAGACTTGATTTACGTTATCGTTTCCAGATTTCAAAGCATTAAATGGAGATGCTGCAACTTTGACTAACAAATTGCCTAATGTTTTGAAAATGATTTTCTTATATGAAAAATCAGGAGATTCTACATTGCCAGAAACTGGTAAATCAATATCAACTTTACCATTTTTATCTGTTAAAACATAAATTCCCATTTTCAATGGAATGTTGTATTCTGGTTTTATGTTTTTATTCTTTTCTCCAATTTTGGGGTGGAAAATGTTTACTTTATTTGTTCCACGTAACATATTGTTTACAATAATGTTTTGGCTTTGGATAGAAATGTGACCATCTGTAATAGGATTTCCAAACATTGCAAGTGAATAAGGAGTAAATGATTGTAAATCAAGGTTGTTCAATGAAACTGTAATATTTTGATTACTCATATCTTCCAAACTACCAATCCATTTAATTTTCAATTTTCCAGATTGTTGTAAAAGAGCAGAAAGAGTTACATTATTTTGATTTGCAAGTGTGAAATTTTCAGCGGAAACGCAAATGTCGTCAATGGCGTATTTAAATGTTTGTGGAAGGCTATTGTCAATATAATCAAAATGAGCATTGTTGATTTTTAGGTTACGAATTAAAATTTTCATTGGTTCTTCTTCTGTTTGAACAACAACTGTGTCAACATTTTGAGTCGTATCCTCTTTGAAAAGTAGCGAGAAATTGTCTGTGCTATCTTTGAAAAATTCATAGTATGAAGAAAGACCATTTATGTGCAATGTACTCAATTCCACGTTGTTGTGTTCCAAATCTATATGTTTGATTTCGGTTAAAATACTATCAAACGCAAGTACATTTTTGTCTTGCGAATCTTTCAACTGAAAGTCGGTAACATTAAAGAGTCCATTTACATCAAATTCCATAACATGATCGGTAGAACCTTTTATGTTTAGTTTGGTAGAGAAAACACCATTTAAGCTATCAACATTGAAAGATTGTTGTAGATATGGTAAAATAGGTGTAAGTCGGAAGTTTTGTATATCAAGTTTTAAATCGTATAACGATTTTTCAGTGTCGTATTTAATATTTGTTGTCAATTTTCCTCCGTTGAGAAAATCGAGCTGTAAGCCCATATCTGCATGTATGTCAGACAAATCTATTCCTGGAATTACGATTGAAATATCTTTTAAATTCCATTCACTTCCAACTTCTTTGTCTTGGTAATACAAATAGCTATGTTCCAAATGAATGTCATTTATAACAACGTCCCAATCGGAAGGTTCTTCTATTGTATCTTGTTCCGTTTCAGTAGAATCAGATGAGAAAAAATCAATAATGTCATTAAAATTGAAGTAATCACCTTTTTGTATAACACGGATATTTGCATCAGAAAGTAGTACATGTTCTACGTTTACGTTGTTCGCTAAAAATCCAAGCATACTTACATTTACATCCAATAAATTGAATGTAACAAACGGGGAAGATTCATCGGCTTCAAACATTGTAAAATCTTCTATTTTAACTCGTCCAGAAAAAATATTGACGGAAAGATTTTCCATTTCAATTTTTCTTCCAACTAATTCTTTAGAATTTTTTTCAACGTACCATTCTGCTATCGGAGAAATTGCGAAACTTACTATCGCAATTAAGGCTACAAGCGAAATGCCAACAATAATGAGTGTTTTTTTCATCTGCTTATTTTTGATAAACAAATGTATCAATTTTTGTTATCTCGACATCGTAATTTTCAATAAAAAAGTTTCTGTCAATTTGAGAGTCGCTTACATAGAAATTAGCTACAATTATATCAATATTTTACTATTTTTGCACAAATTTTAAGAAACTGCGAGATGGATAAAAATACAGTCATAGGAACCGTTTTAATTTGTTTGTTAATGGTTGGATATTATTTCTTTACCCGACCAAGTGAGGAAGATTTACAACGACGAGCGGAATATCTTGACTCGCTTCGGAATGTTGAAATGCAAAGACAATTGCAGCACATAGAGGATTCAATTCGTGCTGCTGAAATGATAAATGATACGGCAAACATTCTACAAAATCTTGACTCAACACAATCTATTGATAATTTGAAACGCGAGTATGGAAGATTTTATCAATCGGCAGTAGGCGAAGAATCTTTTGCTGTTTTGGAAAATGAATTGATTTCTGTAACATTAAGTAGCAAGGGTGGTAAACCATACAGAGTGTTAGTTAAAAATTTTACAACATACGATGGTAAACCTCTTAATCTTCTTGCTGGCGATAGTACACATTTTGGCTTGCTGTTGAGTGAAATCGGTCGATCAACGGACGAAATGTTTTTCTCTATTAGCAAAAGTGATGAACATTCTATTTCGTATCGATTGGCGGTAAGTGAGTTCTCGTATATTGAGTACACATACACGCTTAATCCAAATTCATACAATTTGGAATTCGCAATAGAAACAAAAGGTATGGAACAATACATTCGAGAGTCTCGATACAATCTTCGTTGGTCGTCAACAATGAATGTATTGGAAAAATCGAAAACTTCTGAATCTCAATACACAACAATAGTTTGGAAGTATTTTGAAGATGATACGGAAACTTTGAATGCTCGGTCAAAAGAGGACGAAAAAGAAAAATTATCTGGTCAAGTAAAATGGGTCGGTTTCAAACAGCATTTTTTCTCCGCAGCTCTTATTGCTGATGATAAATTTGAACGTGGTGGTGAAGTTTGTTCTCGCGTCTTAACGAATTCAGATACAACAATGAAGGATTTTTCTGCCGATTTGTATTTACCAAAGGCAGAAGCACTTTCTATGAGGTTTTTCTTTGGACCAAATCATTTGCAAGTATTAAAAGATCAAAATGTTGACCTTGAAAGTATGCTTGACTTAGGCTGGTTTGGTTTCATTACAAAGTATGCTATTGTACCTATATTCAATTGGTTGCGTGGATTTATCGACAATATGGGACTTATCATTTTATTGATGACAATTATTTTGAAATTGGTTTTATTCCCTCTTACCTGTAAATCATACCTTTCAACTGCAAGAATGCGTGTCGTAAAACCGTATGTAGAAGAAATCAATGAGAAGTATCCAAAACCTGAAGATGCTATGAAAAAGCAACAGGCAACAATGGATTTGTATAAACGAGTTGGAATTAATCCTATGGGCGGCTGTTTACCAATTTTAATTCAATTCCCTATATTGGTAGCAATGTTTAGATTCTTCCCAGCATCTATAGAACTTCGTCAAGAAAGTTTCTTGTGGGCTGAGGATTTGTCAACATACGATTCTATTTTTGAATGGTCAACTCATATTCCAATTATTTCATCAATTTACGGAAATCACATTAGTTTGTTTACGTTGTTAATGGCTGCATCAATGATAATAGTAAATAAGATTAATACAGCTAATACGGCCCAAGTGCAAACTCCTGGAATGCCAAATATGAACGTGATGATGTGGATTATGTCAATCATGATGATTTTCTGGTTTAATGACTATTCGGCAGGTTTGAGCTACTATTATTTGTTGGCAAATGTCATCACAATGTTGCAAACTATCTTGATTCGTAACTTAGTAAATGACGAAAAAATCTTGAAAAAACTTGAAGCCAACAAAGCAAAATCATCTACTAAAAAAAGAAAGTCAAGCTTTCAAGAACGTTTGGAACGAATGGCTAAAGAACAACAAAAGAAAATGCGTCAATAAAACGTTTTTCTCATTTGCCTATGAGAAATTCAAAGTTTGTTATATATTTTTCCTTGTGCCTTATCACGCTCGTTTCTTGTGGTAAGAGCCATAAGTATGATGGGTATTCGTATAACGAAAAATATGAATATTATTACAAACTTATCTCGTTCGGAGATAGTTTTAAAGAAGCACACAACACGGATATTGTTTCTGTTTCTGTAGCATTTTCTCACACATATTCCGATTCCGTTGTCTGCTTTTCCGATTTTAATGTAATTGTTGATGATTGTGATAGTTTATGTTTACCTTCATTGTTAAAAAATGTTCACACGGGAGATAATATTTCGTTTATCGTACCTCCTCAAAATTTTCTAATTGACTCGTTGTATGATGTGATGCATTCGTTGTATAATGATGAGGAAATTCAAATAGATGTGCTTGTAAATTCTGTTCTTGATAGTTCGTCTTATATGCAACATCAAAAGGAAATATCTTTGTGGAAGCAGACAAAAGAAGAATATGAAAATTTTCTTATAAAAAAATATATTAAGCAACGTAAAGTTAAATTTCAGCGTTTGAATACTGGAATTTATAAAAGGATTTTGAAAAAGGGACGGGGAAAATCACCGAAGGCAGCAGATCTTTTGGCAATTACATATCAGGGAAGTACATTGAATGGCGAAATAATAAATCATTTTACCACAATGGATTTTACGTATGGTAGCCAGTGGCAAGTGATTGAGGGGATTGAAAAAGTATTAAAAACGATGAAGAAAGGCGAGAGGGCTCAGGTTATTATTCCAAGTAAATATGCTTGGGGCGAAGTTGGTTCCTCAGATGGATCTATCAAACCATATACAACAATAATATTCGATATAGAATTAAAAAATATAAAATAATAGAAATCATGCATTCACTATGATAAAAGAACGTATCAATCTTGCCGAGATAGAAAAGATTAAAAATTTAATTTCTACAAATCAAAGGTTTGTTATAACAACTCATCATAATTCTGATGGTGATGCATTGGGTTCGTCAACTGCAATGGCAGAGGTTTTGCGACAAATGGGCAAAGATGTCGTTATTGTTTTGCCGAATGGATTTCCCGCCTTTTTCAATTGGATGAATGGTACTGAATCTATCGTAGTTTATGATAAGGAAATGGAAAAAGGGAAAAATCTTATTTCCCAAATGGATGTCATTATTTGTTTGGATTTTAATCAATTAGGACGAATAGATGCTTTGGAACCTATTGTTGCCGCAAGTACAAAACCACGAATAGTTATAGACCATCATTTAGGATTAAACATAGAAAATTCTGCTTGCATTTCCGTTCCAGAAGCGAGTTCAACATGCGAATTAGTTTATCACGTTTTGAATGCGTGTGGCTATGAAACCTATATCAATCTTAATGTTGCAGAATCTCTTTACACTGGTATGATGACAGATACTGGTCGTTTAGATTTTTCTTCAAGTTATACTGATATTTATGAAGCTGTAGGTGATTTGGTTTCAAAAGGTGTGAGAAAAGCATTTATTCACGACAATATATATAATGTATATACATACAATCGTATGAGATTAAAGGCAAAAGTGTTGGGTAATAATATGGTTTTCTTGCCAGAATATCACGTTGCTTATATGTACATTACAATGAAAGATAAGTATGAGTTCAATTTTCAACTTGGAGATTCAGAGGGGCTTGTGAATATGCCACTCGAAATATCTGATGTAAAGTTGTGCGCGTTGTTTACCGAATACAAAGACCATGTAAAGGTCTCACTTCGTTCAAAAGGTGATTTTTCTGCAGAAGAATTTGCGAGAACCTGCTTTAATGGAGGCGGACATAAAAATGCATCTGGCGGAGAATTGAAGACATCATTACAAGATACAATAGCTGTATTTGTTGATGGTCTAAAAAAACGAAGTAAAGATTTACAATAATATAATTTACAATACGTTACAATAACTCGTGAATAGATTATTGTACATATTACTGCCAATTCTTATTCCATTTGTGTCTGTTCAAGCTCAGATAGCTGATTTTTCACAAGTGTATAATAATTATGTATATCTTAATCCTGCTTTTGTTGGTACAACAACTTGTCCTCATGTTTTTTCTTCGTATAGAACGAAAAATTTATCAAATGCGGCATACAATACAATGTATTTGTCTTTTGATACGCAGTTAGGACGCGGTTCTGGAAATGTAGGCGTTTCGTTTCTACAAGATTTTCAAGATAATGTTTTTAGCGAAACGGAAATATTGGGATTGTATGCTCACACGTTTCAAGTTGCAAAGAAAATGTTTGTAAATGCTTCGTTAGGCGCTGGTTATGTTTATGGAACAACGAAGTGTGATGATTTGGTGTTTTCTAATATGTTGGATATTTTTTCTGAATCAACGCTTCCTTCTACAGAAGATTTTGAGAAAATCAAACGACATAATTTTAATTCGGAATTAGGCGTTTTGCTCTATAATGATGTGTTTTATGCTGGTATGACCATAAAAAATTTGCAAGGAAACATTTCTGATATGAACAAAAGTATTGATTTGCTTCCAAGAATTTTTTCTTTTCATGGAATGGCAAAGTTTTCAACGACAAAAGCATATTTGCAACGATACTTAATATGGCTGTATCCACATATAAATATAGTGTTTGGAGGTACATCGTCTTACGCACAATTGGGACTAATTTTACAAAAATGGATGGTCCAATTTGGGGGGGCGTATCGACAAAATTTTCCCTGTAATGCAAAATCTTTTTCTTTTTTTGTTGGTGTTGTTGAAAAAAAGTTTAGATTTGCCTACAATTGTGATATGACAATTAAATCGGTAAATCGATTTGGTGCTCATGAAGTAAGTTTAGGGTATCAGTTTGATTGCCACGAAAAGAAAAAGAAATTTGAGGCGGTGAAGGCACCGACTTTTTAATAAAAAAGAAATTAAAATAGAAAAGGTATGAATATTAAGAATCTTTTGATGTGTTCGGCAATTGCAGGAATCTTCATGTTTAGTTCTTGTGCCGATGAGGTTTCTACTACAACAGGTTGGAACTACAATGATTCAAAAAATGGTGGTTTCCAGAAGTATGATGACTTCTATGAACAAGAAACAGGACCAGGTTTGGTTTTGGTTGAAGGTGGTTCATTTACAATGGGTGCTGTTCAACAAGATGTAATGTACGATTGGAACAATGTCGCTCGTAAGGTTAGCGTTTCTTCGTTCTATATGGATGAAACAGAAGTTAGAAACATTGACTATCGTGAATATTTGTATTGGACCACTCGTGTATTTGCTGATAATCCATACGTATATTGGTCTGCATTGCCAGATACATTGGTTTGGAGAAGCAAAATGAGTTACAATGAACCATATGTTCAACATTATTTGCGTCACCCTGCATTCCAAAATTACCCAGTTGTTGGTGTTAGTTGGTTGCAAGCAAACGATTATTGTGTATGGCGTACTGACCGTGTGAACGAACGTATCTTGATTCGTGAAGGTATCCTTAATGAAAACCCAGATCAAGTTGGAGAAGATAACTTCAATGTTGAATCTTATATGAATCACTTGTATGAAGGTTCTGTAAATCAAAATTTACATGATTACAATCCATCTAATGGTGATGGAACTCGTATAGTTCACGAAGAAGATGGTATCATTCTTCCTAAATATCGTCTCCCGACTGAAGCAGAATGGGAATTTGCAGCATTGGCAATCATCGGTAACTCTGTTGATGAACGTATTTATGAAAGAAGAATTTATCCATGGAATGGTCATCAAATGCGTAATGCTGGTGTGAGTGAACGTGGACAAATGATGGCAAACTACACTCGTGCTCGTGGTGATCAAATGGGTGTTGCTGGTCGTTTGAATGATATGGCTGATATCACAGCTCCAGTTCTTTCTTATTGGCCAAATGATTACGGACTATATTGTATGGCTGGTAACGTAAACGAATGGGTTCTTGACGTATATCGTGCTAATTCTGCTGGAGATGTTGACGAATTCCGTCCTTTCCGTGGTAACGTATTCCAAAAATATTCTGAAGAAGAAGAAGGTGTATTTGTAGAACGTGACTCTTTAGGTCGTATGGTTAAAGAAGATGTTACAGAAGCTGATGCATACGGAAGAATGAATTATCGTCAATCTGATAATATCAATTTCTTAGATGGTGATCAAATGTCAAGTATTGATTATAATGAGGAAATTGATGACTCGGCAAGATTGTATGGTTCTAACTTGATGTATCAACAAAAGAATTTGTCTGAAGAAGATTTGTATTCTGAAACAGGTTGGTACACATTAGTAAACGATCACTCACGTGTGTACAAAGGTGGTTCTTGGAGAGATAGAGCTTACTATTTGGCTCCAGGGTCTCGTCGATTCTTAGATGAGTCTAAGTCAACTGACGATATCGGTTTCCGTTGTGCAATGACTCGCGTTGGAAGTCCAGTTGGCTACTAATTTAATAAAAATAGACAATGCCAAAAGCCTCGCAATTTTGTGAGGCTTTTTTGTTGCTTATAATGAAGTGAGTTTGATGAATAAGAACTAAAAGAGTTTAAATTGATAAGAGAGATTTGTTTGTTCGTTGATTCTATGTTATCTATTTGAGTTTCGTGTAAAAATATATCCCTTAATACGATGTTGTGTAACCGCTCACGATGACTAATTTTCATATACACAATTTTAGATAATGATATACATCTTGGTGGCAATTTAGTCGTCAGTTACCAGTTATCAGTTGTCAGACGAATTTCTTTGATTAATCAACTTACCAATATGGAAGTCAAACTAAAAACAGCCTATTCATACCTAACGACAAATGTTTTCATTTGTACGTAAATTAAAAAATAGATTACATTAAAAAAACAAAAGCGTACCCTCTCGGATACGCTTTTGTAATTTTATATGTCAAATAAATATAACTCTTATTTATTTTCTATGACGGAATTCGTCAGAAACTGTCAATTTTTTTCTTCCTTTTGCTCTACGAGCAGCCAATACTTTTCTTCCGTTAGCTGTAGCCATTCTTTCTCTAAAGCCATGTTTGTTTCTTCTTTTTCTAACTGAAGGCTGAAATGTACGTTTCATTTTATCTTATTTTTTAATTGTTCTACTTAATGTTTCCCTTAAATCGGTGTGCAAAAGTACATTTTTTTTTTGGAATTCAAAATTTTTTATGGCTCAATTGGTAAATAAATTATTTTTTTTGTTTCAAAGAATGGTTCGTCAAAATATGCGCTAATAGGAAATATCTTGTATTTCTTAAATCCTTTCATTTCTTCGTAAAAATCACCTCCCTTTATGTAGATTATACCATTGCATAAAGAGTTGTTGACAATGGAACTAACATTCTTTTTTACCATTTTGTGAAAATCTGGAAATGCAGTTACTGCCCGGCTTACAATATAATCGTATTTCTCTTTATTCTCTTCCACACTTTGTTGTCTTGCTAATACATTGTCGAGACCTAATTCGGAAATGATATTGCTTGCAACAGTGATTTTTTTTGCAATTCTATCAATTAGTGTAAATTGAACTTTAGGAAATAATATCGCCAATGGAATTCCAGGTAATCCGCCACCAGTTCCTACGTCAAGAATTCGGCTTCCTTGCTTAAATTCAAAGAATTTCGCTATTGCCATTGAATGGAGAATATGGTGTTCAAAAATGTTATCAATATCTTTTCGAGAGATAACATTGATTTTTTCATTCCAAAATGTGTACAATTCGCAAAGTTTTTCTATTTGCTCGTATTGTTTCTTCGTTAAATCTGGGAAATATTCGTACAACCTGTTCATTACCAACGATTTTTAAATGGATGAATTTTGTTTTGTATATGCAGGAGTCCAATTTGTATTGGTAAGTAAATATCGAAAAGTAATGCGTAAATCCATAAATCTTTTTCTTGTAATCGTCTGCTATTCAGTATTGTTATCAAAAAGAAAAGTATCATGCGTACTCCAACGAGTGCGATAATTGGAATAAAAAATTGTTGCGGAATAGTTATAAAGAAGATGATTGAAAACACATAGAACAATTCGCGTGAAAGTGGCTCTAAACCTAATAAAAGTTTTGTGAAGAATTTGTAATGTGGTGAAGTTGTTAAATGTCTTCTTTTTTGAAATTTCCAATTCCGAAATGATGAGACTTGTTCTGAGCGAGTGAAACTTTCTGGATTGAGGGTAACCGTTGTGTTATCGCGTGTACCCACTTCGGAAACAAAAAGGTCATCATCGCCAGAAAGGATATGGTAGTTGTTTGTGAATTTGTTACTTTGGTTATAAACATTTTTGCTGTATGCTAAATTTCTTCCAACACCCATATATGGTATGCCTGCATGCGCAAATGACATATAATTTACAGCTATAGAAAATGTATCGTAGCGAACTATTTTGTCGAGGAATCCTTTTCGAGGAGCATAGCCTCCATAGCCTAAAACAATTTCTTTTTTATCTCTAAATTCTTGTTGCATCTGGTAAATCCATCGGTTTGATTGTGGTTGACAATCAGCATCGGTAAAAAGCATATTGTCGTATTTGGCAGCCTTAATGCCAATTGTGATTGCAAGTTTTTTTCCATGCGAAAATTTTTCATCTTTTTTTATGGTTGATACTCGTAAGTGTGGGTATTTTTTTTCAAAATCTCGCAATACGAATTCGCTATCATCTTCGGAACTATCGTTAACTACAATAACTTCATAGTTTGGATACTGCTGTTCGAGTATAAGAGGAAGAAATTTTTTGAGATTTGTTTCTTCGTTTTTTGCACATATAATAACTGAAACGGGAACACAATCAACGGATTGGACCTTTTTGCGCTTAATTAGACAAATACGTATATAAAAAAATAGATAATAAAAGATTTGTATGCTTGCAACAACGATTAGGGATATACAAAACCAATACGCGATCGTGTCGTACGATATTTCTACCATTTGTTAAATTTTTGTACAAAAATATAAGTTTATGTGTGATAGTATTTGTTTTAGAGGTGTAGTTTTTAACAACTTATGATATAGTAAGTGGTTGCTTTGGGTTTTATTATTGTCATGTAAACACCTTTATTTTTGAGAATGTTTACAATTTGTTGTAAAAATGTGTATATTGGTCGCGAGTTTACTATTAGTATGGGATTGAAGAAAAAAAAATTGTTTGTCTTGTTATTCCTTTTGATTGCTGGACTGGTATTAACAGCTGAAGCACAAATAGATACGGCAACAATATATAAAAATGCACGTTTTGTGCCGCGTGTGAAAGCCAAAAGTGTTGAATCATTGGCATCTTCGTTGGCAAAGAGTTGTTCTTCAGAAGAAGAAACTGTGTTGGCATTTTCATATTGGATTTGTAAAAATATACGGTTTGATTATTCTGAATATGAGAAACGACCTGCCGAAAACAAAACATTGAAAAAAGTTCTTCGTTCACGAAAGGCATTGAGTGATGGATATGTGAAACTATTTGTTGAGATGTGTAAGTCTCAAAAAATTACTGCGATTTATGTACCAGGATATTTAAAAGAATATGATTTCTTGCGAGGAGACACGTTGATTCGAGCAGACTACGCATGGGCATTAGTACGTTTGTCTGAAAAATGGTATATAATGGACTTGACGAACGCCTCAAGTAAGATAATCGCAAAGGTTAGTCCATTTTCAAAGGTATTATGGAAAACTTTTCACGTTCCCTATGCTTCTCATTTAATGGCGGATAAAGATTATAATCCAAAGTATTTGTATGTTAATCCTTCCGAAAATTTAAAACGATATATGCCTGTTGCCGATGTTTTTCAGTTGATGAAATATCCAATGGCAATGTCATATTATGTGAATGGTGATTCAACAATATCATCGTATATTGAGAAATACCCAGAAGTGATGCAAAGTTCTCCTGATTTGGATAATTTCGCCAATTTGTCGGCAACAGAAAAATATATTTATGTGGCTGATAGAAGTGAGGTTACAAATACGAGTAATCAATATACGAAAGCACAATATTATTACTTTGCGTTAAAGAATTTTTTTAATACATACTACATAGAGTCAAAAGGACGAATTTTTGCACCGCTTGAGGAATCCCAAAAAGCATGGCAATATTCTCAAATTTCGGATTCTTTGTTTTTTGTTGCGACACAAAATAATAATGAAGAATTTTCCGCTAAACAGGTTCGTAGTGAAGCTTGGAAGAAAGATTTGATTGAAAACAATAAATTGTTATCTCAAAAATTTAATACACAAGCAAAAGTGAATATGCAACAAGTGAGAGCGATTGGAAAAATCAATTCTCAAAATAAAAAAATTCAGACATATATATCAAAATACAAAGGTAAGTACGCTCTACGAGATATTATAGATTTGAATAGACCAATGATTCAAAATAAAGAATATTTAGAGCAAGGAACCGAAAAAATAAATGTATGCTACGACAAAATGGATAAATGTGCAGCTTTGTTAGCCGATTTTGATTCTCTTATTTCTCCAATAAAAAATCAAATAGTTGATTCTGTTTATCGTCAACAACAAAATGCTTCAGATTTATGTAATAAAGAATTAGCGAATCTTTCTCGCTATTTGGATAAAAAGGGTAGTAATCTTTCGTTGGTTTACTATTCAAGTAAATACATAACGAAAAAGCCATTTTTTGACGTGTTTGATCAGGTTGCTGAAATAAATGATAGCAATACAGATCCAACAATTGAAATAATGTCTGATCGAATTCCTCAGTTGTATGAGATTGTTCAACTTTATATAAATGAAACAATTGAATCATTGAAATTGTTGAAAGATGCCAAAATCTTGTTGGCAAATGATTATGGAGAAGACGATATGTATGAAAAGATTGCATTGAAGTTTAATGCACAATTGCAGACATTTTCGCAGCAATTTGAAAACATTATGAAATTTAGCGATAATCTTTCAAAATGTTTGGATGGAGATGTTACGATTTATAAGGATATGGTGAAGATGTTGCAAAATGACAATTCAATGGAAAATTATCGCCATAAAGAATATATGGATTATAGGAAAAGTATTAAACAAGCAGAAAACGATAAAATTCGATACTATCAGGGTACAATAAAAAATTATCAGAAATTGATAGGACGAGCCATAGATGTGAAGTAAAATACAATGAAAAATTTGAGACAATTAGTTCTGTTTATTATAGGTATATGTTTTATAGGGGCATGTAGCAATCCGTGTAAAAAGTGTACGATAACAAATTCTACTACGCAAAAGGTGTGGTATAGTGGTGATAGTGTAAATTTTGTTGTTTCTTCGGAAAACGAATGTATCCCAGATTCAATTTTGTTGAAATTTGATACAAAAACGGTCTATACTCGTTTTTATAATACAACCAATTGTTCGTTTTCAACCGAAGGACTTTCGCTGGGCGATAGAACCATTATTTTTGAAATATATAAAAATGGGGAGAAACAAGTGATTAATCGTTCCTTGCGGATTTTGTCAGATATAGAACCAGCTCGATTGTCATACGAAGTGGTTGCGACATACAATCACGACAAAAAATCGTATACACAGGGTCTGCAATTCGAAAAAGGGAAATTTTATGAAAGTGCGGGTTTATATGGCGAGTCATCGTTGCGCTATGTAGATGTGCCAACAGGAAAAGTAGAACGATTGGAAACAGTAGATGGAAGTTTTTTTGCCGAAGGATTAACTGTCGTTGGTGATACGTTATATCAATTGACTTGGAGAGAAGGTCGGGGTTTTATGTACAATAAAAATACTTTTGAAACTCTTGGCTATTTTTCATATAATAGTGAGGGTTGGGGGTTGTGTTACGATGGAAATTACTTAATTCTATCTGATGGTTCCGAATATTTGAGCTTTTATGAACCGAAGGATTTCAAATTCGTAAAAAAAGTTGCGGTGTTTGATAATTTAGGAGCAGTTTCTTCGTTAAATGAGTTAGAGTTTGTAAATGGATTTGTATATGCAAATATTTACCAAACCGATAAAATAGTCAAGATTAATCCAAATAATGGAAAAATAGTTGCGACTATTGATTTTACAGGCTTGCTTCCTGAAGATTTGTCGTCTGGAGTGGATGTGTTAAATGGAATTGCGTGGAATCCAAGTACGGAGCATTTTTATATAACTGGAAAATTGTGGCCTCGTTTGTATGAGGTTCGTTTATATTACAAGGAATAGTATGAAAAAAGTACTTTTTATAGACCGAGATGGTACACTATTACAAGAACCAATTGAAGATGAACAAATAGATTCGTTTGAAAAATTTGAGTTTTTGCCTAATGTGATTTCTTCATTGAAGAAAATAGTTGATTTTACTGATTATGAATTGGTTATGGTTACCAATCAAGATGGGTTAGGAACGGACTCTTTTCCTGAAGATACGTTTTGGCCAGTTCATAACAAAATGCTTTCTATATTGCAAGGAGAAGGTGTTGTTTTCTCTGATATGATTATTGACGAAACATTTGAGTGGGAAAATAAACCGACACGAAAGCCAGGAGTAGCGCTACTTGGAAAGTATTTTGGTGAAGATTTTGATTTGAATCATTCGTATGTTATTGGCGATAGGAATACAGATGCTCAACTAGCTGAAAATCTTGGTTGTAAATCGTTGATATTGAGAGGAAATCATCTTGAAGAAGGTCAATTGCCACCATCGTGTGAGTTAGTTGCAGATTCATGGACCGAAATAGCTCAACGATTGACGTTCCCACTACGATTTGCCCATATTGTTCGCAATACAAATGAAACAAAAATAGATATTGAGTTGTTGTTAGATGGTCGTGGTAAATCGGAAATATCAACAGGTATCGGATTTTTTGATCACATGTTGGAACAGTTGGCACGACATTCAAATTGTGATTTGAAGATACAAGTAAAAGGTGATTTGAATGTTGATGAACATCATACGATAGAAGATACAGGGATAGCATTGGGAGAAGCTTTTTTACAAGCATTAGGTAAAAAAGAGCGAATAGAACGCTATGGTTTTTTGTTACCAATGGACGATTCTTTGGCTCAAGTTGCAATTGATTTTTCTGGACGTCCATGGTTAATATGGAATGTGGAATTTAAGCGAGAAATGGTAGGAGAGTTGCCAACAGAAATGTTATATCATTTCTTTAAATCATTTTGTGATGCGGCGAAATGCAATTTGAATATTTCGGTAGAAGGCGACAATGAACATCACAAAATAGAAGCAATATTCAAAGCGTGGGCGAAATCAATAAAAATGGCAGTTTCTCGCAGTTTGAATAATCAATTATTACCGAGTACGAAAGGATTGTTATAGGATAGGTTATGGGACGAAAATTTGCATCACTTGATACAACAAATAAATTGCTTATGTTGCTGGTTTTACCAGTAATCGTGTTGATATTGAAGGAATTATCAAATATTTTCGTTCCATTGATAATTGCTTGTTTTTTTGCATTGTTGTTTATGCCGTTTTTGCGTTGGGCGACACATAAAAAGATTCCACGCTGGGTTTCTATAATCATAATATTTGTGGTTTTTTTTGTTGTTGTTCGTTGTTGTTTGTGGATATTACAATTGGCAAGTCAAGAATTTCGTTCTACCGATGCTCAAACGTGGCAAACAATATTTGCAAGTGCGAAAGAATTTTGCGCGGAATTGTTGGCTCTTGTTGGATTAAATCCAGATATTTTTTTGGAGCATCTTCATGAGGCAGATTTAACAACAACTTTGTATGATAATGTTGGGGATTTGTTTAATACAGTTCGCAAAACATTCTCAATTATCTTTTTGTCAATCTTCTTTATGATATTGTTGATTGCGAGTTCGTTCAATGGTCAACGCTTATTGGAAGTGTTAATATTAAAAGATAAATATTCAGCAACACGAACATTTTTGACTATAGAAAAGAGCATATCGAAATTTATTTTAGTAAAATTCCTTATTAGTTTGGTGACAGGAATTTCATTCTCTATCTTGTGTTATTGTTTTGATGTGAAGTTTGCTATTTTTTGGGGTGTTATAGCCTTTCTGTTGAATTTTATCCAAATGATTGGTTCTATTATTTCAACAGCTTTGATGTGTTTGTTTGCGTTAACACAAATCCCAGAGATGACGATGATAATATTGTTTATCATTCTTGCAATTACTTTGCAGATTCTTTTCGGAAGTGTTCTGGAACCAATATTTATGGGACGAACATTTTCTATAAATACGGTAACAATTATCGTTATGTTGTTCTTTTGGGGATATGTTTGGAATATTCCTGGAATGATTTTGGCAGTACCATTAACTGTGATGGTAAAGACAATTTTGGAACAATTTGATAAAACGAAATCTATTGCTGAACTGATGTCGTAGATTTTGGTTTCATAAATTCTGGCAAATTGTAGCGACCAATACCCATAAAACGTGAGTTGTAATAATATGAAGAAGGGTAATTTGTAAAAATTACTCCGCCATGTGTTGCTGCGTGAATAAAACGGCAAGAACAATTGGCGGTGTCAACATCAACAACAATTCCAACGTGTCCGACAGTGCTACGACCATTGCGTCCCATAAAGAAAATTAAATCTCCAATTTGTGCGCTATCAAGAGGTACGATTTGTTGTGATTCCTTGTATTGAGCAGTAGAATTTGAAGCCAGTTTGATGTTAAAATGAGAAAAAACGTATGAAGTAAATCCCGAGCAATCGAATGCATTTGGACCTTTTGATCCGTAACTGTAGGGAGTACCTATAAATGTTTCTGCGTAACATACAATAGAATCTCGTAATATGAAAGACCAAAGAGTTGTGTCTATAGTTTTTTGATTAAGCATCTCAACGATGTACGACTCAATGCTCTCAATATTGAAATCACTAGAGTCAACTTGGGAGTAAGATGGATTTACCAACAAGCAAAGTAAAACTAATAATCTATAGACCCTTTTTATCATTGTTAATAAATAAAAAAGCCGATTTGATACAAATCGGCTCAAAATATGAAAACCAAAAACAAACTACACGCGTTTTTCTTTGATACGAGCTTTCTTCCCTGTCAAATCACGCAAGTAAAATATACGAGCTCTACGAACTTTACCTTTTTTATTTACCTCAATTTTGTCAATCATAGGTGAATTTATAGGGATAATTCTTTCAACACCAATATTTCCAGACATTTTTCTAATTGTGAATGTTTCAACAGCACCTTCATTTCTTCTTTGAAGAACAATACCACGGAATTGTTGAATACGTTCCTTATCACCTTCTTTAATTTTATAATGAACTGTAATAGTATCTCCACTCTTGAAATCAGGCCATTCCTTCTTAGTAATAACCTCGTTCTTTACTTCGTCTAATAGATTCATCTCGTTTTATATTTTAGGTCGGCAAATGTAATTATTTTTTTTAGAATATGCACGTTTTTGATAAAATCTTTTGAAGAATTTTAGAATACTCCTTTTTTACAAATTAACGATGTTGTTTTTTATGGCATATTTTAACAAATCGACTTGCGTTTTTAGATTAAGTTTTTGCATAATATGTGTTTTGTGTGTTTCAACGGTCCTAACGCTAATGTGCAAACTATCAGCAATTTCAGGATTTGTTTTCCCATCTCCCCAAAGAGAAAGAATTTCAATTTCTCGAGAACTAAGTTTTTCAACTTCTTCAAGTTCTGGTTTTTCATTTTTGTGAAGCGATGAAACGTAGCGGTTGAGCAAAATATTGGTAATACATTTACTGAAATAGTCGTAACCATTTCGTAATGAGTAAATTGCTTCAAATAAATCTTGTCTTGTCGCATCGTGAGATAAGAATCCTTTTGCGCCAACTTTAATTATATTGAAAATAGTTTCTTCGTTTTCGGAAAATGAGATAATCAGCACTTTAGCACGAGTGTGAACTTTTTGAATTTCTTCAACATCGGAGATATCTTCAGCTGTGATTTTAGGAATATTTTTTACCACCACATGAACTGGTTCGTCGTATGTTTTATGCAAAATATCACACGTACGAGATTGAATATCAAGAATTTTGAAATCATCGTTAGATTCTATCATCATTGCAATACTTTCAGCTTGCAAATTATGAGGTCCTATTACAATTACGTTAATCATTTGCTATTCAGTTTCGTTTACAAAGATAGTGGCTGTTCGTTCTTTTCCTTGCATATATACGCAAAGATTTTTTTCAAATTGTACGTGTACAAAAAACTCGGTTGTTTCAACAACTCGTTGTCGTTTTAAGATGTCCCAATTTATAAAATTGTCTTCGTTGGTATGTTCAATTGCGAAATATCCAATGTTCATTGTCGAAATATTGTGGAAGAAGTGTGAACCAAGAGAAGCATCAAGTGCAAAATTTGACATGCTTATTTCTACAATTACTTTAGCGTTTGATATTTGGGACCAAAGTACAGGTATACCCAAAAATCTATCACTTGTTCCCCAACGGCCAGGACCAATAAGTAAATATTTTTTGCCTTTTTCGACCATTTTTTTGTTAATCTTTTCGATTTCAGCTACCATTTCAAGGGTTCTTAGTTTGTCAAATTTTTCAAGGTCAACAAATACGGCATCGCAAATATTTTCTATAAAACCATTTCCCATACTTGTCGTTGTTTGTAGTAAGCGAGGCGCATTTTGTAGGACATCAGGAAAAGCATTTTCTGTAAGTAAACTGCCTGTTAATGGTTTTATTTGAAGTAGATAGAACGAAGGAACACCATCTTCGTTTTCGTTCAAATCGACGGCAAATTCAATTTCTACTGGCGTACCCATAGCTTCTTGAACAGTGTTCAAAATCAATGTTAAAATTTCTGCCAACGGAGCATAGTCATATTTTAAAATGTTGGCGAAATTGATAATTCTTGGACCATAACCAGACAGACCAGGTTCAATTCTATCGTTTTCGTAGTTGTAGGTTGATGCACAATGTTTTAATGTTTTGTGCTTTTCTGCTTCGGAAATTGGTAGTAGTGTTAAAGCAGCGTGTTCTCCATCTCGTTTATAATCAACATTTTTCTTAGAAAAATCTACTGCGTAAAAATTTGTTTGCGAAGATTTAATTTGGTCTTTGGTGTTCATTATTTCCACTTTGGGATAATGAGGCGAAAAACGATATGCATTTCCACCATCAACAATGTAAAAACCAAGTCCAACAGCACAAACAGCAAAACCTTCTTCTGGTTTCATGTGTGCAATAGGATAGTAGTTGTATGATTGAGCAACTCCGCAAATATGAGGATAATAATACTGATCATAGTAGTCGCCGACAACTTCTTGAATAACAATGGCCATTTTTTCTTCTTCTATTTTATGGCTTGTTGATTTATAGAAATCTTTTACTTGATTGCTATAAACAGATGCATAAACTAATTTAATTGCAGTTTCTAAATCGTTCAATCGTTTATGCAAATCGGTATCATTGTTTGGAATAATGTACGTGCTAAAAACACCAGCAAGAGGTTGTGTTGCAGAGTCTTCAAATATACTTGAAGATCGTATAGCCAATGGCTTTGAAATTTGTTCTAGTAATGTTGCTAATTTACGACGTAAGTCTTCGGATAGGCGACCAGCAATGAACATGTCTTTTATTCGTTCATCAGACAAATCTTTAGAGAAAAGATTTTTTCCAGCAAAATTATGCTTTATAAATAGTTCAAATTCTTCAGTCCCAATAACAGCGGTTTTAGGCGTTCGGATAGCCATTTGGTCGGCATACGGATTGATGTCAATACTATTTATTAACGTATTGACAAAGGCTAATCCGCGACCTTTCCCACCAAGAGAACCTGCCGCAAGAGCAACGACATTTTTTTCGTCAAGAACGGCAGTTTCTTCAAAAGAAAGAATTTTTCCGCGTTTTTTTGTCTGACGATATTCGTCCAAAATGACATTGTTCATGGCACGAAGTTTACTCACATCGTTGTTCAAATCTGACAATTTTACTGGATTGAGTTGTCGAGCGAGTTCAATTTCTCCGCGTCCCATTAACCATATAGAAAATTGGTTTTGGTCAGCGTGATATTTCAATGAATCATCGGGAATTGTACGGAGTAATGTTTCAAATTCGCGAAGATTTTTTGCTTTTGCTATTGGCTCGCCTTTACCATTACGGAAAATAAAGTCTCCATATCCGAAATTATGCATCACGAATTTTTTGATTTTATCGAGAAGCATATCCGATTTTTTATTGACGAATTTAGCGTGAATTTCTTTTGCAAATTGTGAGTATTTCAATTCTGAAGATTGAATCAAAATAGGCATATTTTTGTTGTATTCACGTACCCGTTCCATAAATGCCATACCCGCATTTTTGTCCAACATTCCATTGCGTTCAAATTCCATATCAGAAATAACGCAAGTCATAAAGTCTTTGTATTTGTTGAATAAAAACGTCGCTTCCTCGTAGTTTCGCGCCCAAAGAAGTTTTGGACGAGAGCGTATTTTGGAAAGTTTTTCCAGCTCATTTGCTTCAAAACTTGAAATTTGTTCGCCAACTTGGTCAAACAATACCGAGAAAATGATTGGTAAATATTTTGAATAATATTGTGTTGAATCTTCTATAAGCAACATTGTACGAACCAATCCAATTTTGGTGTCATTTTCAACATTTGCAAGATCTTCCAATGATTTTACCATTGCGAAGAAAATTTGAGAATCGCCATTCCAAATAAAAATTTTGTTGAAAAGGGTTGTTTTTGCTACCATATCCTCGAAGTATGCAATATTTGATCGAGGATTTAATAGCAAATACACAGGAACATCTGGCGTTATTTTTCTAATTTTTGAACTCAATGATAGTGGTTTTTGAACATCGGCACCAACCATTAAGATTATTAAGTCAAAGTGAGTTGTTTTTAGTAGTTCTAATGCTTGTTTATGGGACGATACTCCAATAATTCTCGGTAATGAGAAAATACTATATTGGTAGATTGGTCCCATAAATTTTTCAAAGAAGCTATCATCTTTTTCAAGGTTGAACGCATCGTACATTGTTGCTACGAACAAAATTTGAGACACTTTGTGTTTCATCATATCCAAGTAAATGTACTTGTCAAGAGTTTGTTCGTTGAGCAATTTTTGCAGTGGTTGATCATTATCAATCAGCGATTCGCGTTTCAAGCTTGTCTTGCTTTTGGCGTTTCCGTTTTGAATAGGATTGTTTGATAACATACGACCTTTAACGTCGTTAATGTAGCGACAAAGCAAGTTTCCAATTGTATTAGCAAGTTCGTGCTCTTCGGGCGTAAAAAGATTTTCAGTGTCAATGTAGTCGTCTTTTGTATAGAACATTTCAATCGTTCCTGTTGTGTTATCAAACGTAACGAACGATTCTTTCATAGAACAAGTTGATTCTTTAAATCCTTTAGAAGTGTATGTTGAAGTGTCGAACTTAATTCTGCAACAAGCGCAGTCGGAAAATTGCCAATAGTGGGGTAAAATATCGCACACTTCTTCAAGAATTTCGTGTACTGGGTGTCCAGAACTAATAATTTCTTTTGTTTTTTTGATAGCTTCGAGTTCGCGAGTTCTTTTTTTGTAATCAGCGGAAAGTTCAAGCATTTTATTTTCTGAAATAAACCCAGAAATGAGTGCTGAAATGTATAGTAACTCGTTGTCGTCTAATTGTTTGTAGTTTGGTTGTTCTTTGTAATATATAGAAATATTGCCTATATTTTTTTCACCATTTTGTAGATTGTTGCTGCACACATTTTTACTAATGGTGAAGTGAGAACTATAATAGTTTATGTTGTTGTAGGAAATAAGTACTCCAATAATGTCGGGGTAGACAGCAATACAGTTGCAAATTTCGGGCAACATAGTATGTACGGATTTCCCTTTTTGACCGACCTCAATAACCTTTTGAAGAATAGAATTCATCTTGTAAAAAATCAATTGTACGAAGATACACGTTTTGTAATGATTTTTTATAAAAAGTCGTGGAATGTTTAACGATGGAGGAAATTTTATATTGAAAGAAAATATTTCTGCGATTTTTTTTGCATTCAAACTCAAAAATAATAATTTTGCCGTGCATTTGACTTCGTAGCTCAGTTGGTAGAGCAATTGACTCTTAATCAATGGGTCGAGGGTTCGAGCCCCTCCGAGGTCACAAAAGAAAAAACTTTATTATCAAGCACTTACGAGTAAAAAATCAGACGTAAGTGCTTTTTTTATGCCCTAAATCAACAATGCCGTAAGATATTGTTTTTCAGCCATTTTCTATTTTTTTCTTATTTTTACCAATGAAAAAACTTTCAGTTTTCAAAAGAATAAACTCTTACATATTGATTATTAACAAATAATACCTTTTAACGCAAATACTCTTAAGAAAATGTGTTAAAATAAAAGAGACGACATTTTGTGTCGTCTCTTTTGGTAAGTTGCTCGTTTATGTTAGTTACATAACTACTAACTTAAGTTACTCAATTGCTGTTATCGTTTGTTAGTATCAAGAATTAATACAACAGCTTCTCCGCCTGCAGCCGTAAATGCACCATTGAGAAGAACTTCAGCTGCAACTTTTTCGTCTTCATCTTTAATGTCTTCGACCCAGAATTTAATGAAATCTTTTATGCTAACTTGGAAGCCTACGCTTAAAGTTTTTTCGTCATCTAAATAAACACCATTATATTTCGTTGTTCCTACAGTTCCTGCGTTGTAACCAGTAATTGTCATACCTTCAAAAGTTTGGCTTTCCACATCAAATCCAAGTCCATTTGAAGCGGCTTCAATTTTACTACCATAAAATATGTCGCCATCAATATTCAATTGAATTGCTTTTGGGTTTGTTCCATCTTTTGCGACAGTAAGATTGATTGATTCTGCCTTGCCGAATGTTTCTTCATCAGATTCAAGTTCTCCATTAACCAACCAGTACATTGACATTGTTCCGTTGAAATTTCCTACCACTATGTCGCGAATATCTGGATCTTCAGATTTTTCATCGCTTCCACAAGCTGAAAATAGAAAAACGCTACTGAGTAGTGTCCCTAACATGAATAAAAATTTCTTTTTCATTTTTTTTAATTTTTAGTTTAACAAATAATTTAACAATGCAAAAGTATAAACTTTAAGTTAAAATGCAAACAATAAATAAACTAAAAGTAGAAAATATCTGAAATATGAGTTTGTAATTTCATATCGGTAATAGTAATAGATATGGATTTGAAAATAATTGGTTCTACTATTCGTGAAATACGAAAAAAGAAGGGAATATCACAAGCAGATATTGCTGGAGAATTGGATGTGTCAATTGCTGCGTTTTCAAAGATAGAACGTGGCTTAACTAATATACCTGTATTACGTTTGGAGCAAATTGCCATTGTTCTTGAGACCTCAATATTTACATTATTAGGTGTTCCAAAAATTGATGTATCAAAAATTGATGTGTCGCAAGAAGTGGAGTCCCTGCAAAGAGAATTGCAAATGATGAAGGAGTTGTTGAAGGCCAAAGATGAGATTATTGATTTGTTAAAAAATAAACTTTCAGTTTAATTTTGTAGTCTGTAGGTCTATCTTTATTTGCTTACTGGTATTTTTGTGCAATATTTTTTTGTGTATTTATAGATAATGAAGAAACTCATTGTTTTTTTGTATTCAATTATGCCTATTGTTTTGATTGTTTCTGCAATCATAGAAGCCTTTGGTGGTACAAAATATCAAATTTATGGATCATCGTGGTTTTTCGCTTTGTGGGCTGTGTTCGCGTTTTGGGGAATATTGTATATTTTGTATAAAAAAATGTGGCGACAAGCATATCGTTTGTTGTTACACGTAGCATTGCTTACAATCCTTGCTGGTGCTGCTGTTTCGTGGTTATGGGATATACAAAATTCTATGATTCCATTTGTCGGTTTTATGCTCCTAACAATTTCAATGTTTTTTACGCTTTTTTCTAAAAAAAGTAATTTTTCAAAGTTTGTTCATCAGTCCCAATTGTGGAATTCTACTTGGATATTGCGAAGGAAATATGAAATTATTATTGCTTTTGTCTTGATTTTTCAAATAGTGTTTTGGATACTTTGGTTAGGTGTTGGGAAACAATCATCGTCATTGTCGCCAGTTTTGCGGACACCATTTTTAGGATTCCACGTGTCGGTAATAATTGTTGCGTATTCTCTTTTTGTACTTGCATTAATAAATAGTATTGTTGCTTTAATCTTAAATGCGAGAAATGAAGTTTTTTTTGCAAACACAATAAATAATTTGCGAATTGTAAATTCAGTGTTATTGTATCCAGCAACATTTTTGTTGGGGATTGGTATTGGCATTGGTGCAATGTGGGCAAACGATGCGTGGGGAGCGTATTGGTCATGGGATCCAAAGGAAACGTGTGCGCTAATTACTTTTTTGTTGTATGCTGGGATTTTTCATACGGAAACGGTATTGAAGATTCAGCAACCAGTTTTTTTTCATAGATATGTGATTGTTGCTTTTTTGTCGGTGCTTATCACTTGCTTCGGAGTGAATGTTTTAGGAGGAATGCATGCGTATTAGTATTTGTGAGAGGGAAGATATTCAATATCCTCACAATTTACATCTATTTGATACTTGAAAACCGACACCTAATAACTCAAACTGATATTAGTTTAGAACAATATTTTGATATTTCCGCTAATCTTTGTAACTTCGCGATTTGAAGTGTAGTAGTTTTTGTTTGAAAATATAAGTCTATGAAAATTAAGTATATAGCAACTGCTGTTGTCGCAATTGTAATCTCAATTCAGTCTTTTTCGCAAACGGAAAATTTCCGTGAGACACAACGAGTAGAGTCTTTTTTTACAGAATTGTATCCAGAGGTATTTAATTTGTCATTGATGCGAGATGCAATTTTGTATTACATTGACAAGGAATTGCGTAAAGAGGATTATCGAATTTTGATGCCGAATACAGCCTTACAAAACGCGTCACAAGAATTTGCGGATTATATGGGTAAAACCGATGAAATTCGCGTAATGGAAGCTCCAGCAAAGTATTCATTACAACAACGATTGCTTAATCAAGAAAGTGGGGTTCATCAAGTAGATGAAATTACAATAAAAACGTCAATACAAAGAGGTAAACTTTCGTTAACCTATGACGAAGTTGCTCAAGATGTTGTTTTTAATATTTTCAAGCGTAAATCAGCAGAAATCCTTCAAAATCCTCGATATGTTTTTGCTGGTATTGGTTGTGCGATAGACAAAACAGGGAAAAAATTATATACGTCTGTTAGTGTTGGTAATTATAATTTGGTAACTGCTTCCAAGAAAGACATAAAAGCTTCGGGGTTAAAACTCTCTAGTTCAAATCAAGGCATTGGTTGGTATGACGCAAAAACTTGTAAGGCTTGTGCTAAATTCAAGGAATTGGAATCATTACGTTCAATGGTTACGATAGAAAAGAATAAGATTTATTTTGAAACGGCAGACTATAAATCATTGAAAAAGTTAATGAAAGAGCCGACAGATGCAATTGCTGTTGATATTGTAAACATGAAACAATATCCTTGTAATGGCGAAAATATCGTCAATAATCAACTTCCAAGTCGTGGCTTTATGACAAAGCCAGTTTTTGTGAAAGATTTTGATAAATTAAACATATATGCGGGAAGAAATTCAAGTTCTAAACTTCGTTTGTTGCTCGGAGAATTGCCAGAAGGTATTACCGATTATGAGTATAACGTATTGGTTATCAAAGATAAACATCTTTGTAAAACATTGACACCAAGTTATGATAAAAAGATAGAAGGTTTTGATATGCCAGAATTGCTACCTTTCCCAGATACTGTAACACGCTATAATACATTTGTATATAGTCCAAAGGTAGAAAAAGATACAATCAGTTTCATTATTCCATTTGAAGTTGGTCGTTCTCAATATAGAGAGGCTGATATAGCAGCTTTCATAGATTCAATGAAACAACCAGACTTTAAACCTCTTGCATTTATTGTTACGGCATATTCATCTATTGATGGAAATCCAGAGAAAAATATGCAATTGCGAGGGGAACGAATCAATAGTATTGTAAGTTCTATCGCGTCATATTCTCACAATACTGTTCCTATTTCAACTAAAAGTAAGGATTCTTGGGATTTGTTCTATACAGACGTTGTTGGTAC
>JAZRVS010000188.1:0-4347 GCA_045599365.1 Bacteroidales bacterium | reverse complement strand
TATAGCGCAAAAGAACAATATAAAAGAGATAAAAATTTGTTTAGCCATTTTGATATTATCAAAGTGCAAACTTACAATAATATCAAAAAAAATCAAACCTCGCGTGCAGTCTTTTCGACTTTTTTGTATCTATATTATTATGTGTCATTAATGGAGACGCGATACATTGCACTTTACAATGCTTCTTTGAGGGAAAGGCTCTACGACAAAACTATCTCTTAATTCTTAATTCTTAATTCTTAATTCTTATCTCTTAATTCTTATCTCTTAATTCTTAATTCTTAATACTACTTGTATAAGTTTTCAATCAATTTTCCTGTTGCCATGCTTGGTTTTGCAGTTTTTGTAATATCGCAGAGGTTTACAATAATATCGGTAAGTTCCACAGGTTGTTTGATAACTTTCGGTTCCATTTTCCATCCGTACCAAATTAGTGGCACGTGCGTGTCGTAGTTGTAAGGCGACAAGTGTGTGCCAACCATATCGGTTGTTTGTTCGCCCCAACCTGGTTTTAATACAAGAAACAAGTCTGCTGAACGAGTGGGATTGTAGGCATTGTCAATGTAACGATAAATTTCGTTAGAACAGAAATTGTGCGAACTTAGCCATACAGAGCCAACAACAGTTTGAATTCCAGTTAATTGAGATAAAAATTCGGTGCAGTCGTCTTCTATTTCTGCCTGTTGCACATTGTGTTTGCGAAGCGCAGAACGATTAAAATAAATTTGCAGACTATGATATTGTTCTATCCAATCATCTTCACCAAATGTAACATCTAAATATTTGTCTAACAAATACATAGTCTCTATTGGTTTGAAAGTTCCTAACTTCATTGATTTTTGTAAATCATATTTTGGAGAAATTGACATGCCGTGTGTTGAAGTTACAATAAGCAAGAAGTTTTCTTTTCCAATATGAGTTTCTAAGTAGTTCAAGAAAAACATCAACTCAAAATCAAGACGCACGTATGTGTCTTCAATTTCTTTTGAAACACAACCAAATTTATTTCCAATTTCTTCTGTTGCAGTATAAGCAATTGTTAAGAAATCGGTATAGTCGCTTTTACCAAGTTTCTCTTTTTCAATAAGTTCTATTGCTAAATCTTTTGTGTAAGTGTTGCCGAATGGTGTACAACGCAAGAATTTATACGGTTTGTAGGGGTCGTTCATTTTACTTAACAAATATGGAAACGATGTTTGGTTTTTGATTCCAATTTCAAATTTTGCGTCATCACGGCTTGATTCTTTGTATTTTTCTATTGGAAGAAATGTGTTCCACGTGCGATTGCTATATAATTTTGCAAATCCCTTGTCGTTGAATTGGTGAAGCCATGGAGGAAGTGTTTTGTTGTAATAGGTTCCACTCATCCAATTCCCTGTGTATTCGTTCATCCAAAATGTTCCGTTTGAACGATGTCCAGAGCACATAACGGCTGCAATTGGGTCAATGCTGATTGTAAACGATCGAGAACGACCAAACGATTGGAGCATAATTTCATCACCAAATGTAGTAGCAACGAGATTTTGAGCAGAAACTTGGTATTCGTCGTGAACATCGTCACCAATGCTTGGAAAATTGTCATCGGAAACGCAATGTGTTTTCGACATAGATTTCCTATTATACCACGAATTTCCTATAATTCCGTGATTTGCTGGTGTTGTTCCAGTAGAAAGTGACGCGAAACAACTGGCACTATGTCCGTAGGCAAAATTTACGTGAGCATCAGCGCATTGTGTTCCTTCAGCCAACAATTTTTTGAATCCTCCAGACGAAAAATGTGGACTAAAACGATCTAAATATTCGTAACGCATTTGCTCAATAACGAGCAAAACAACTAATTTTGGTTTGGCAGGAATAACTTGACTAAAGCCACAAATACACATACAAGAAAACACTATTGTGAGTGTTATCTTATTGAATAAGTGTGTTTTATGTGTTCTCAATTAGAATGCTTTGAGACTTAAATCCAAACTACTAATGTGGTGAGTCAAAGCACCAACGGAAATGTAGTCAACTCCAGCTTCGGCGTAGGCACGAATAGATTCTTTGGTAATGCCACCCGATGATTCAGTTTTACATTTTCCATTGATTAACGCAACGGCAACTTTTGTCTCTTCAGGTGTGAAGTTGTCAATCAAAATGCGTTCTACATCAAATTTCAAAATCTCTTCAATTTCGGCAAGTGTACGTGCTTCAACCTCAATTTTTAAGTCTTTGCCTTTTGCTTTCAAATATTCTTTGGTTTTTGTAATTGCTTGGGTAACGCCACCAGCGTAATCAATGTGATTGTCTTTTATTAAAATCATATCGTACAAACCAATACGATGATTTTCTCCGCCACCAACTTTTACTGCATATTTTTCCAATAAACGCAATCCTGGTGTAGTTTTACGAGTGTCAAGAATTTTTGTATTTGTGCCTTTCAACAATTGTACGTATTCGTTTGTTGCTGTAGCAATGCCACTCAAGCGTTGCATAAAATTCAATACCAAACGCTCCGTTTGTAAGATTGAAATAGTCTTCCCTTCAACGGTGAATGCAATGTCGCCTTTTTTTATTTTGTCTCCATCGTGCAAAAACTGAGTAACTTTGAGTGTTGGATCAAATTTTGCAAAAATTTTCTTCGCAAGTTCTACACCACACAAAATACCATCTTGTTTTACAAGCAAACGAGCTCTACCTTCCAAATCGTGAGGAATGCACGACAAAGTTGTGTGGTCGCCATCGCCAATGTCTTCTTTAAATGCAATATCAATTGTTGCATCAATTAGTGGACTATCAATCATAATTTTATAAATTTTGTTGTGCCAAATTTACACATTTTGTATTTTCGCCACAAATGAAAATTACACTTATTTGGGTAGCGAAAACGAATGCATCGTATTTGTCGGAAGGAATACAAGAATACACCGACAGATTGAAGCATTATTGTCAGTTTTCAATTGTTGAAATTCCTGAATATAAATCGTCAAGTAAGACTAGTTTTGACGAGATAAAAAAGAAAGAAGGAATTGCAATTCTTGCTAAATTGCCACAAAATGCACAATGTTATTTGTTAGACGAAAATGGCAAGGAATTCACGTCGCGGCAATTCGCAAAAGTGATAGAATCAGCTAAAGACAATTCTCGCGATTTGTGCTTTGTAATTGGTGGTCCGTATGGATTTTCGCAAGATGTGTATAAAGCGGTTCCAAACAAAATTTCGTTTTCAAAAATGACATTTTCGCATCAAATGATACGTGTGTTTGTGGTGGAACAATTGTATCGCGCGTTTACTATCATTAATGATTTGCCATATCATCACGATTAAAGAAACTGAACTTTGTTTCCGATGTGTAGGTTGCTCCAGGATTGAGGACAACTGGAGGAAAATTCTTGTGATGAATTGAATCAGGAAAATGTTGTGTTTCAAATGCAATACCGCTATGTGGTTGTGGTAAAAAATTTCCCGAATAAACGTGAACACCAGGTTCTCCTGTTGTTATTTCCAAAATTCTACCGCTTTGTTCGTCTTCGTAATGTATCACGTAATCTTTGGATGTTGGCACAACAAAACTATGGTCAATTCCGTTGGCAATCGCGGTTTGTTCGTGCGACAAATCAAGACCTTTTATAATCGTTTTTGCTTCGCGGAAGTCTAATGGACTACCATCAATAGACAAAAATTCTCCCGTTGGAATCATTGCTTTGTTAGTTTGAAGAACGTAGTTGGTTTTTATTTGTAGTTTGTGTTTTTCTATAGTATTGTCTTTGCCAGCCGATAAATTAAAATACGTGTGATTGGTAAGATTGATTATTGTTTTTTTTGTGGAATTTGCAAAATATTTGATAATCAATTCATTGTTGTTGGTTAAAATGTAAAGAATTTCCATGTTAACTTTGCCTGGGTAGCCTTCTTCTCCATCTAAACTCGAAGCAGATAATCGCAACGCTTGACCTTCGCGAACACGTTTTTCTTGAATGTGCCACCATTTTGTGTTGAAACCTTTTTTTCCACCATGATGAGAATTGTCGCCTTCGTTTTTAGCAAGATTATATTGTTTTCCATCTAAAATGAACTGAGCATTGGCAATACGATTTGCACAACGACCAATAATAGCTCCAGTATAACAATTGTCAGATAGATACGATTTTAAATCGTTGTAGCCGAGAACTACATTTTCGCATACACCATTTTTGTCGGGTACGCAAATAGACGTGATAATTCCACCATAGTTTATAGCTGTGATAGACATTCCATTTTTATTTCGCAACGTGAAGGAATCTACACGTTTTCCATCTGGCATTGTTCCAAAATACATAGACTTTTAATTCTGAAATTAACACATTGCTAATGTACAAAAAATA
>JAZRVS010000187.1:0-11083 GCA_045599365.1 Bacteroidales bacterium | reverse complement strand
GACTTCTGATAGAGACAAAACAATTTTCAGATAAAATGACAAATGAATTGCACAATCGTTCACAAAGGAGTTGTCCGTTCTATTACAGATGACACAATTTTGGTAGTAATTGCTACTCAATCAGCTTGTGGAGATTGTCACGCAAAAAACATTTGTGGTTTTTCAGAAATATCAGAAAAGATTGTTCACATTGCAAACGACAAAGTAAGAATGTTTAATATTGGTGATGAAGTTCAACTTGAAATGGCGTCATCACTTGGAATAAAAGCGGTATTGATGGCGTACATTGTGCCGCTTTTCATTTTAGTGGCTACTCTATTTATTGCTATGCATTTTACCAATGATTTAATTGCCGCAATGCTTGCGATTGTAATTACCACATGTTATTATTTGTTTTTATATAAAAAAAATCGTAAAATTGAACGTAAGTTTTCGTTCTCCATAAAATAATTACTATTATGACAATAATTAACACAATCTTACTTCTTTGCATCATTGGTATTATTGCTGCCGTTGCGCTTTATTTCATCGCTAAAAAGTTCCAAGTAGATGAAAATCCTCTTTATGGAGAAGTTGAAGCAATGCTACCAGGTGCAAATTGTGGCGGTTGTGGTCTACCTGGTTGTCGCAAATTAGCAGAAAAAATGGTTGACTCACCAACTCTTGACGGCTTATGTTGTTCTGTTGGTGGTAATGAGACAATGGATAAAATTGGTGAATTTTTAGGTAAAAAAGTTGAAGCAAAAGGTATGCAAGTCGCTGTTGTTAAATGCAAAGGCTCTTGTGATAAAAGACCACAAATACTTAATTTTGAAGGTATAAATTCGTGTGCATTTGCTGCAACTCAAATTGCTGGAACCACAGGATGTTCATTTGGTTGCATTGGTCTTGGCGATTGTGAAACCGCATGTCAATTTGGTGGAATAAAAATAAACCCACAAACAAAACTACCTGAAGTAAATAGCGCTATTTGTACAACTTGTGGTCAATGCGTTGAAGTATGTCCACGAAATATTATTGAATTAAGAAAAACAAACAAAAAAGATTTAAAAATCTACGTTGGTTGTTCCAGCAAAGATAAAGGTGCTGTCGCCCGCAAGGCATGTACAGCTGCTTGTATTGGATGTGGAAAATGCGCAAAAGTTTGTACAAACGAAGCTATTTCCGTTGTTGATTTCGTTGCATATATTGATGCCGACAAATGTAAACTTTGTAGGAAATGTGTAGATGAATGTCCAACTGGAGCAATTATAGAGACTAATTTCCCGCCAAGAATCAAAAAAGAAAATACACCAGAAACAAAATGTTAAAAAAAATACCATCCTATATATATATCGTTATTGCATTGATATCAACAATATTTATCATTTCTGCAACAACTACAACGAACAAAAGCGAAGAGCAAAAGTCAAAAGATTCAACATTTGTAGTCGCACGTCAAATTTATATTCCTGATTCGGTATATCTATTTGGAGAACGTGTTCCTCTTGAATTATTTGACGTACGCGAAAGCCTTGAACGTGAACTACTTGTAAACATTTACTATCAATCACAAACAACGCAAATTCTCAAATACAAGCACCGCTATTTTCCAACAATTGATAGTATTTTAAAAATCAACAACATTCCTGAAGATTTTCGTTATTTGGCTGTTGCAGAAAGTGGCTTGAGAGTAAACATTTCCCCAAAAGGTGCAGCTGGTTTTTGGCAAATAATAGAATCAACAGCCAAATTGTATGGGTTACAAGTTACATCAGAAATAGACGAACGGTATAATTTGGAAAAATCGACAGAAGTTGCTTGTAAATACTTTCAAAATGCCTACAAAAAGTTTGGGAATTGGACAATGGCAGCTGCTTCCTATAATTTAGGAGTCAATGGATTAGCAAAACAAGCAAAATACCAACAAATAACCTCTTTCTATGATTTATATACAAATTCCGAAACGGCTCGATACGTATTTAGGATTATGGCATTTAAACTTATACTTGAGAATCCCGAAATATATGGATATGAAGATATTCAACCTTACGACACAATAAAACAAAAAATTGTTTTAGTTGATTCAACAATTTCCGATTTACAAGCATTTGCCAAATGTCAAGGTTCTAACTACAAAATGCTCAAAACATTAAATCCTTGGTTACGAGATAAATTTTTACCAAACAAAGATAGTATACAATATAAAATCATACTAATTGAAGACACAGAAAGAAAAAGGAAATAATGCCAACAAACAGCGACATATTGAAAATTGAAGGAGCTCGCGAGCATAACCTAAAAAATGTCAGTTTAACCATACCAAGAAACACGCTCACAGTCATAACTGGGTTAAGTGGAAGTGGCAAATCATCATTGGCATTTGATACAATCTATGCAGAAGGTCAACGTCGGTATATTGAAACATTTTCGGCATACGCACGACAATTCCTTGGAACAATGGAACGTCCTGATGTTGATAAAGTTACAGGCTTGAGTCCAGTAATTTCGATTGAACAAAAAACAGTAAATAAAAATCCACGTTCCACAGTTGGTACAATTACTGAAATCTACGATTTTTTACGACTACTCTATGCTCGTATTGGAGAAGCATTTTCATACGAAACAGAAGAAAAAATGGTAAAATATACCACTGAAAAAATCATAGATCTCATTTATGAAAAATATGCTGACCATAAAATTTATCTTCTTTCGCCACTTATAAAAGGTCGTAAAGGTCATTATGCTGATTTGTTTGAACAATACCGTAAAAAAGGCTTTTTGTATGTTCGAATTGATGAAGAAATAACGGAATTAAATTATGGTTTAAAAATTGATCGATACAAAAATCACAATATAGAAATTGTTGTTGATAAATTCAAAATCAGTAACAAAGAAGATTCAAGAATAAAACAATCTATTGACACAGCAATGAAAATTGGTAAAGGTGTCATTATGGTTCTTGATTTAGAAACAAATGAAATTAAATATTTCAGCAAAAAATTAATGTGTCCAACAACAGGACTATCATACAATGAACCTGCGCCGCACACGTTTTCATTCAATTCTCCACAAGGCGCTTGTCCACATTGCGATGGATTAGGTGTAGTTGACGAAATAGATATAGAAAAAATTATTCCTAACGAAAAAATATCTATCAAAAAAGGAGCTTTTAAACCTCTTGGAGCCTACAAAAACAATATTATCTTTGGTAAAATTGAGTCTATATTAGCAAAATATGGATTTTCGTTAGATACACCTTTTCAAGATTTGTCGGACGATTGTAAACATGTACTCATTTATGGATCACAAGATATGTTTTCGTTTATCAACATTCCTGTGGGTATTAGTTCAAATTATTTTCTTGGCTTTGAAGGAATTCTTCATTTGATTGAACGACAAATGGAATTTCAGGACGATACCAAAGCAAATGAATATCTTATTAAGAAAAGCATTTGTCCTGTTTGTAATGGCCAGAGATTAAATCAAGAAGCACTACATTTTAGAATTACTGGGAAAAACATTGCAGAAATTTCAAATCTTACTATAGAACGTTTTTACGAATGGATTTGCAATCTACCTAATGAACTTTCCAAACAACAATATCATGTCGGTCAAGAAATTATAAAAGAAATCAAAACAAGAACAGAATTTTTACTTGACGTTGGATTATCATATCTTTCATTAAATAGAAGTTCCCAAACACTTTCTGGTGGAGAAAGCCAAAGAATTCGATTAGCAACACAAATTGGGTCAAAATTAGTGAATGTACTTTACATTCTTGATGAGCCAAGTATTGGTCTTCATCAACGAGACAATATAAAATTGATTGATTCTCTCAAAAAACTTCGAGATGCAGGCAACTCTATCATTGTTGTAGAACATGACGAGGATATGATTCGTGCAGCTGATTATATTGTTGATTTTGGACCAGGTGCAGGACGAAAAGGTGGCGAAGTTGTTGCTATTGGTTGGCAAAAAGATTTTTTTAAACAAAAAAGTGCTACAATTGATTATCTTACAGGGAAAAAACAAATAGAGATTCCACAAACGAGAAGGCTCGGAAATGGCAAATTGTTGTCCATTGTTGGCGCAACAGGAAACAATTTAAAAAATGTTTCTGCTCAATTTCCACTTGGCACATTTATTTGTGTTACAGGAGTTTCGGGCAGTGGTAAATCAACATTAATAAACCATACATTACATCCAATATTAAACAAGCACTTTTATAGAGCAAAAGCAGAACCGCTCCCCTACAAATCAATTGATGGTTTAGAAAATATTGATAAAGTGATTGAAATAGATCAATCACCTCTCGGACGTACACCACGCTCAAACCCTGCGACATACACTGATATTTTTAGCGATATTCGCAAACTTTTTGAGACACTTCCAGAATCAAAAATGCGAGGTTATAGAGCAGGTCGTTTCTCGTTCAACGTAAAAGGTGGTCGATGTGAAACCTGCAAAGGTGCTGGTGTCAAAACAATTGAAATGAACTTTCTGCCAGATGTGTACGTTACTTGCAACGAATGTAATGGAAAACGATACAATCGTGAGACGTTGGAAGTTTTATACAAAGGAAAATCAATCAATGATGTACTTGATATGACAATAAATCAAGCCGTTGATTTTTTTGAAAACATAAAACATATCTATATCAAGCTCAAAACATTACAAGATGTCGGTCTTGGATATTTGAAACTTGGACAACAATCAAACACATTATCAGGAGGAGAAGCACAACGCGTAAAATTAGCATCCGAACTATCTAAGAAAGATACGGGAAATACATTTTATATCTTAGATGAACCAACAACAGGACTCCATTTTCACGATATAAATATTTTACTCGGTGTTCTTCAAAAACTTGTAAACAAAGGAAATACAGTTGTTGTAATTGAACATAATTTAGACGTTATTAAAGTTGCCGATTACATTATTGACATCGGACCTGAAGGAGGAGAACACGGTGGACAAATTGTTGCTACAGGTACGCCAGAAAAAATTGCACAAAATAAGAAAAGTTTTACTGGTCAATTTTTGAAAGAAATTCTTTCAAAATAGCGGGACATGGTTTCTTTCTCTATTTTCCATCACTAAATTTATGAACAAATCCAGCCATTTCGCGTTTGTGAATCTCACAATCCGACCAATATTCATACACGTCGCACACATAATAGAAAACACCATCTGTCAGTATTTTTCCCGTTTTGTAATGTTTACCATCCCAATTCAGTTGTGGCTCTTCTGTAGCAAAGACCAATTGTCCCCAAGCATCATACAATTTCATATCAACTTTTTGAACAAAGCGATTTATTACGGGATGAAGTAAATCATTCTCGCCATCAGCATTTGGAGTAAACACATTCGGCAATGAATATTGTGGACAATTATACAGACAGGTATCGTACTTATGAGCACCGATATTTCCTGCCGAATCCTCGGCAGCAACGTAATAACAGCCCGCCATATTAAGAATAGAATCTGCAAACGAATGTACATACGAAGATACAGTTGCAGGAATCGTAGCAATCATTCTCCATTCAGGATTTTGACAATCTTTAAAATATACATGTACATTCTTTATTTCATCTTCATTATCAATGATCCACGAAATTGTGCGTGAAAAGTTATCACAATCTTGCACAACATTTACTTTCATTGGTTTCGGCGGAATTGTATCAGCTGGAATTGCACACAAAATTTGGGAATTATTATACACTCGTGAAGGTAACAAATGATAATCAAAATGTCCGCTTGTTGTAACGAAATAGCAATATTCCTTCAAATTTTCCAAGCCGACATCCCAAAATTCTCCCTGTTTAAAAATTCCCAACGAATCAAACGAATTTCCATTTTTCCTATATACAAAAATCGTATCGTTCTCCCATCCGACATTTGATTGTAGCAACAACTTAACTTTGTGATTATAAGCTTCGTACGTCAAAAATGGAGACGACGAAACTGGCGGTGTTCCAATTAGAATAGGATTTCCCGTTGCCAAAGAATAAAATTCTATTTTATAGGAATATGAAGAATCTAACGTATTGATATTCTTATCAGTAAACATAGTATCGACCAAGCCATCTATTTTTGAAATCAAATTCAAATGCTCGCCATACAAACCAGAAGACCGATACAACCAATACTGATATGGTTTTGGAAACGTGATAGAATCAAATTCTCGTGGAATTGACCATGCAACGTACATTTCGCCATTTTTTGAATCAGTTTTATGCACACTAACATTCGTCAATACAGGCGAAGCAGGAACCAATTGCGTACAAGTTTCTTGAGAAATATAACTTGAATAATTTCCTTGAAAAACGGAACAAAGACGATAACAATACGTAAAACCAGGTGTAAGTCCCAACCCATTATTATTGTCAAAATACGATTTTTGCGAAGCCGCAACTGTTGCAATTTTCTCATAACCCGAAGCCAAAGTTTCGGGCAATCCAACCTCACACCTTTCTGGTGTATAATCAATTGCAACACGAGAACGATAAATATCATACGAAACAATTTGCGAAACACACAAAGAATCTTCCCAATTCAAATTTACCGAAACCGATTGAGATTTTGCCGTAAGGTTTATAGGCGGATGACCAATAACCTTGATATTGGCATACTTCATATCAGCCAACGAAATTTTGTCATCATCAACAGCCTTAAACAAAACCATATACGATTGTTCACGAATTTCATCACACGTCGGCACCCATATAAATTCAGAAATAGTCTTTCCTTTTTCAGAAGAAATCTGCGTAAAAGTTGCCTTATTCAACACCTCAAACGGTCCTCCCGATGCTGTTACAAAAACAGTATTGCTATCAGCATCCGTAGCAGTAACCATGAAGCGAACTGTATCTCCAACGCGCACACAAACGTCTTCCAATGGCTCGATTTTCGGAACTGTATTGTTTGCATCAAAAACCTCTATTTGCATATCGCGGACAATCTCCCCTATTTTTGTTCCTTTACGCCATTCCTCAATAATCATTGCGACATTGTAACTACCAAGAACTATCGGTGCGTCCCACACCATATCGCCAGAAACAGGATCGACATAAAAATCATGACTCGTCATTGGCAACGTGTAGCCACTAATAAACTCGCCACCTTCGCCCGAACACGTTGTCAAACGATACGCAAGACTATCACCATCAGCATCGTAAGCGGCAGGATTATGCATAAACTTCACCCCAATTGCGGCATTGTCAACAGGTGGATTTGTTAAAACAGGCGTCGTATTCCCACCTAAAATAGCATCAATTCTCAATGTTGTGGATATTGAAAAGGGAACATTCACTGATTCTACAATATTTATTACCCCATCGTTGCGATTCGGATCTTCCATAGAAATCGTAAATGTGCCAGGTCCAGGATATGTGTGAGTAGTTTTATACGTATTTAGTGTAAAATTATCTGGAAGATATTCTTCGGAAATACGTGGAATAGTCCCCGTTGAACCATCGCCCCAATTCAAAGGAAGCACATCACGAGATTTATTTGCCTCGCTTGGAGTGTACGTATAAGTAATAATTGTTATTTCGTAGATATATCCAGAAACGTGTCGGTACGTGATTTCGCCAGCCCTATTGTGCGTCGCGAACGAAGCATAACAAGCAAATAGCAACATAACACAAGACAAAAAATGTTTCATTTTACTATACTCTACCTATGCAAAGATACGGAAATTACCATAATTAAAGACAAGTAACAAAAATAACAACTTCAAAATTCACATCGTTAATTCTGACTTTTTATTACTTTTGCCACAGAAACGGAAAAGTTATGAAGCGGATTCACTTGTTGGCGATAGGCGGTGCAACGCTACACAATATTGCAATAACATTAAAAAACGATGGATTTATTGTTACAGGTAGTGATGATGAAATTCACGATCCATCGTATACCGATTTAAAAAACAATGATTTATTGCCTCGTAAACTTGGTTGGCACGAGGAATTAATAACAAATGATATTGACATTGTTATAGCAGGAGGGAAAATACAAGCCGATAATCCAGAATTGCTAAAAGCGCAAAAATTAGGATTAAAAATATATTCCTATTCTGAATTCATCTATAAATTTTCACAAGACAAACAACGCATTGTAATTGCAGGTAGTTATGGAAAAAATATGATTGTATCAATTGTAATGCACGTACTTTCATACTACGAATACGATTACGATTATTATTTATGTTCTGCAGTAAACGAAAAAGATAGTACTATTCGCTTATCAAAAGCGAGTAACATAATAATAATAGAGGGAGACGAACATATCTCATCACCTATTGATGATAGATCAAAATTTGAACATTACAAACCAAGTATTGCACTTTTGAGTGGAATTGCATGGGAAGATGTTCAAGCTTTTCCGACATTAGAAGAATATGTTGAACAATTCAAGCGATATGTTGGTTCAATTCAAAAAAAAGGAAAACTAATCTATTGTAAAGATGACGAACGAGTATGTGATATCATATCGCAATCGGGAAATTCGTTAACGCTCATTCCGTATGAAACACATCCTTACGAATTATTTAATAATCACACATTTTTAAAGATTTCTGGTGGTCGCTTACCAATTTACATATTTGGAGAGCACAATATGAAAAACATAGCTGGAGCATTAGAAATTTGTCGTCAATTAGATATTGATGAAGAAAAATTCTATCAAGCGCTTAAATTTTTCAAAGGACAAAGCAAACAATTACAACTGATTGGAAAAAATGCAACGGTCAACATTTACAGCGATTACGTGTATTCACCCCTCAAAATGAACGCAACAATAAAAGCAATTCGAGAACTATACCCTCTTCGAGAATTAGTAGTTTGCTTGGAAGTGTCGACCAATGGTGATGTCCCCGAAAATTATTGGAAAAAATACGATGATTGTATGCGTTTGGCTGACGAAAAATTCATTTTCATTAACTCCAATGGCGATGCATCAAATCAGTCTCAAACGGCAAAAAAAATGGTTAAGAGGATTTTTGGAACATCTAAAATACAGATTTTCACTAAGATAGACAATATAAAATCCGAATTATACAGTTTATCATGGCAAAACAAAAATTTGCTATTGCTACGAACAAACAATGGAAAAAAGATGGATTTTGAAAGTCTATCAAAAAAAATATTAACTTTAAACAATTGATTTTTAGGTATATAGTTAAAATTAGATATTTTTTTTTTCAAAACTATTGTACGTAATCAAAAAGTTTATACATTTGCACTCGGAAATAAAAACCTAATGGCGAGTTCGTATATCGGTTAGTACACAAGGTTTTCATCCTTGTTAGAGCGGTTCGATTCCGCTACTCGCTACAATAAAATTTTAGTTTAATTATGGCAAATTGTAATTCAGCTGCTAAACGTGCAAGACAAACAAAAGTTAGAACTCTTCACAATAAATATTATGCAAAGACTGCTCGTAATGCAGTTAGAGATTTAAAAGAAATTACAGACAAAAAAGAAGCAATAGATCAATTGCCAAAAGTTGTTGCAATGCTTGATAAATTAGCAAAAACAAATATTATTCATAAAAATAAAGCTGCTAATATCAAGTCTAGCATTATGAAACACGTTAACGCGTTAGCATAACATTTTTTCTCATATATAATTTTAGAGCGAAATCCAAAAGGTTTCGCTCTTTTTATATAATTACCACAACGACAAAGCGCATCACTAATCACTAATCACTTGTATAATGTCAACAAATTATGTACATTTGCTCCGCTTGAATTTAATGAAATAACAATAAAATAAAACAAAACAATTATGCTAAATTTAGTATTATTCGGCCCTCCGGGAGCGGGAAAAGGAACTCAATCAGACAAAATCGTTGAAAAATACAACTTATGTCACATTTCTACGGGAGACTTACTTCGTGCAGAAATGAAAGCTGGTACAGAACTTGGAAAACAAGCAAAAGCAAAAATTGAAAAAGGAGAATTGGTTTCTGATGACATCGTTATTGGTATGATGGCTAACAAAATAGCAGAAAACGCAAAAGGAAATGGATTCATTTTCGATGGATTTCCTCGTACAACAGCTCAAGCAGGTGCTTTAGACGAGTTGATGGCAAAACATAATATTGCCGTTTCTTGCATGATTTCGTTGGAAGTTGATACTCCAGAATTAGTAAAACGCTTATTAGAACGTGGAAAAGTATCTGGTCGAGCTGACGATCAAAACGAAGAAGTTATTATGAACCGTATCAAAGTGTATAATAGCGAGACAGCTCCAGTAAAAGATTTCTACGCAAAACAAGGTAAATTACAAGAGATTCAAGGTGTTGGAACAATAGACAACATTTTCAACGCCATTTGCAATGTTTGCGACAAATTTTAATTGATTTATTTTCAGCAGAGATGGTGTTATACCATCTCTGCTTTTTTACAAATTCATATATTTTCTTCCGTGCCAACTTCTTCATTTGTTGACTATATAAAAATATACCTCCGTTCTGGTAAGGGCGGTGCTGGCTCTGCTCATCTCCACCGAGAAAAATTCGTTGCCAAAGGTGGTCCAGATGGTGGCAATGGAGGTCGTGGCGGACATATCATTTTACGTGGAAGTAGAAATGTTTGGACATTATTAGCATTACGATACCAAAAACATCTCTTCGCTGGCGATGGAGAATGTGGCGGAAGCGCAGGAAGTACTGGAGCGAATGGCAAAGATATAATTATTGAAGTTCCTCTTGGTACAATAGCAAAAGATGCAGAAACAGAAAAAATTCTTTGCGAAATTACAGAAGATGGAGAAGAAAAGATTCTTCTATCTGGTGGTCGAGGTGGTTTAGGTAATCTCAATTTTAAATCAGCAACAAATCAAACACCGCGTTACGCGCAACCAGGAGAAGAAGGTACTGAAGGTTGGTATATTCTTGAACTAAAAGTCCTTGCTGATGTTGGTTTAGTTGGCTTCCCTAATGCAGGAAAATCTACTCTATTGAGTGTCGTTTCGGCAGCAAAACCAAAAATTGCAAACTACCCATTTACGACATTAGTACCACAATTAGGGATTGTTTCCTATCGCAATAATGCTTCTTTCGCAATGGCAGATATACCTGGAATTATTGAAGGTGC
>JAZRVS010000186.1:0-15721 GCA_045599365.1 Bacteroidales bacterium | reverse complement strand
AGTCAACGTCAGTTACTTCGTCACCGCCGTTGTTGCTATTGTTGTTTTGTATTTCTTCCAGTTGGATTTATCTATATTGAATGTTCGTGTCATTATATTGCTTTGTGTCGTTTATTTTTGCAAAATAGTATATTTTCAAGTAAGATTTCTATCGGTTATTTCTCTTTAAAATTTTGTTTAATCAAAAAATCCTCAAGCAATTTCTTGTCAGGCAGTTGCAGCAAGTATGAAGAAACAAACAAGTGGTTATCCATTCCCGCAATGGCGTACTCTACCATTTTTGGACCTTTATGCGTGCATAGCAGAATGCCAATGGGTGGATTATCGCCCGCCACCATTTCGTTTTCCTTATAATATGAAACGTAGGCATTCAGCTGTCCTAAATATTCGTGGTGGAATTCATCATTTTTCAGTTCTACAATGACGTTGCAATGAAGCAGCCTATTGTAAAACACCAAATCGGCAAAATAGTACCTATCGTCAATCACGATGCGTTTTTGTCGCGCTTCAAAGCAAAAGCCCTTGCCCAATTCCAGCAGAAAATCTTGGAGATGCAATATCAATGAATTTTCAAGGTCTTTTTCGCTCACCACTTCCTTTGTCTCCAATCCCAAAAACTCAAACGTGAACGGATCACGTATGGTGAGTGTTGTGTCCTGTTTCCCCATTTTCGTCATCTCCAAGAGCTTTTGGGGTGATCGACTAATCCCAGCTCTCAAAAACAAGTTAGATGCAATCTGACGACGTAACTCTCGCACAGACCAACCACATCGGATACATTCCGTTTCATAGAAAAATCGTTCAAAAGCATCGGATATGGGTAATATTTCACAGATATGTGAAAACGAAAGTTTTTCCACCAGTTCATTGGGTGATGTCTGAAATTCGTCCGACAATGACGGACAAATTGTATTTGTATCATTTTCAACATATTGTAATTCGTCCGACAGTGTCGGACAAATTGTTGACGTAACTGTAAGCATTTCACCGAAAAGAGTTCTGACAGAAGGATACAAAGTGTAGAAAGTGCGGGCATTTTTGAAAAGCGTCTCATTCATGCCCTTCGTATTCACAGCCGTTTCCAATCGTTTAAGCAATCTGTCGCCATAGTCAGCCCTGTCGTTGCCGTGCTGTTCATATTCTACGATATAATATCCAATCAACCAGTTTCGCAACGTAGCCATCTTATTGACGGCATTTAATGCCCGCGCTTGTGCTTCACTGTGCAGTTGCCTTATGCTGTCTGTCAGGGTTTTGAAATCCAGTATATTATGAGATAAATTCAAATTGTTTTCCATCGTTTGCATTTTTATTTAGTGTGGTTGTCAGATGTTACTTTGTGTCGTTTAACTGTGCAAAAATAACATTTTTCCAGATAAGATTTCTAGTGCTTTTACATTCTGGTTTCCCTACATCACAATATTCAAACCGCAACATCAACAAAAAAAACGGCGTAACTCTTTCGAGCTACGCCGTTTCCATTATTGCGGATTATGATATTATTTTACCTCCTCAAAGTCAACGTCAGTTACTTCGTCACCGCCGTTGTTATTGTTTGGTTGTTGACCTGCATTAGGATTTCCTTGTGGTCCGCCTTGTGCTTGACCTGCATTGTACATATCTTGAGAAGCAGCTTGGAATACTGTGTTCAATTCATTCATTGCTGCATCGCAAGCTGCAACGTCTTGTTTGCTGTGAGCATCTTTCAATTTTGCCAAAGCACCTTCAATTTGAGATTTTTTGTCGGCTGGCAATTTGTCACCAAGGTCTTTCAATTGTTTTTCTGTTTGGAAAATCATTGAATCTGCTTGGTTCAATTTGTCGATTCTTTCTTTCTCTGCCTTGTCGGCTGCTTCGTTAGCTTTTGCTTCTTCACGCATACGTTTGATTTCGTCGTCGCTCAATCCCGATGAAGCTTCAATACGGATACTTTGTTCTTTGCCTGTACCTTTATCTTTTGCAGATACATTCAAAATACCATTAGCATCAATGTCGAATGTTACTTCGATTTGAGGAACACCACGTTGTGCTGCTGGAATTCCGTCCAAGTGGAAACGACCGATTGTCTTGTTGTCTTTTGCCATTGAACGTTCACCTTGCAATACGTGAATTTCAACAGATGGTTGATTATCAACAGCAGTCGTGAATGTTTCGGATTTCTTTGTTGGGATTGTAGTATTGGCTTCGATAAGTTTTGTCATCACGCCACCCATAGTCTCAATACCTAACGAAAGTGGAGTTACATCCAACAACAACACATCTTTTACTTCACCTGTCAACACACCACCTTGAATAGCTGCACCAATTGCAACAACTTCGTCTGGGTTAACACCTTTTGAAGGAGCTTTGCCGAAGAATTTCTCAACGGCTGCTTGAATAGCAGGGATACGTGTAGAACCACCTACAAGAATTACTTCATCAATATCGCTTGTGCTGAATCCAGCTTGTGACAATGCAGTTTTACAAGGTTCAATTGTTCTTTGAATTAAATCGTCAACCAATTGTTCGAATTTTGCACGTGTCAATGTACGTACCAAGTGTTTTGGAACACCGTCAACTGGCATAATGTAAGGCAAGTTAATTTCTGTTGATGTCGTATTCGACAATTCGATTTTTGCCTTTTCTGCAGCTTCTTTCAAACGTTGCAATGCCATTGAATCTTTACTCAAATCGATTCCTGAGTTATCATTTTTAAATTCTTGAACCAACCATTCAATTATACGTTGATCGAAATCATCACCACCAAGGTGAGTATCACCAGCAGTTGCTTTTACTTCAAACACGCCATCGCCAAGTTCAAGTATAGAAACATCGTGCGTACCACCACCACAGTCGAACACAACAATCTTCATATCTTTGTTTGTCTTGTCCAAACCATAAGCAAGAGCAGCCGCTGTTGGTTCGTTCACAATACGTTTTACCGTTAAACCAGCTATTTCACCAGCTTCTTTTGTTGCCTGACGTTGAGCATCGTTAAAGTAAGCAGGAACAGTTATAACTGCCTCTGTAACATCTTGTCCAAGATATTCCTCGGCAGTTTTCTTCATTTTTTGAAGAACCATTGCAGAAATTTCTTGTGGAGTGTACAAACGACCATCAATATCAACACGAGGAGTATTGTTGTCACCTCTTACAACTTTGTAAGGCACACGTGCAACTTCGCTTGACAATCTATCGTATGTTTCGCCCATGAAACGTTTGATAGAGAAAACCGTTTTCGTTGGGTTTGTGATAGCCTGACGTTTTGCAGGGTCACCAACTTTTCTTTCGCCATTGTCAATAAAACCAATGATAGAAGGTGTTGTACGTTTACCTTCGCTGTTTGGAATTACAACTGGTTCGTTTCCTTCCATAACCGAAACACACGAGTTTGTGGTTCCAAGGTCAATTCCTATTATCTTTCCCATTGTAGTAAGTATTAAATTCTAATTAATTTTTTCTCGCAGTAGTCAATCATTATGCCACGAAAAGAAAAAATAAAAACAACGAAATTGTGTCAGTATTTTCTGTCTATCACCATTAATTTTGGCAGAAACACTGACAAAAATTCATAAACATAACAAAAAAGGCGAAAGATTAACTTTCGCCTTTTTTGTTGTTATATTGTTTTGAAACTATTCGTTTCTCAACGCATCGTAATTTTCTTTTGAACCAACGATGAATTTATCGTACTCTACAAGACCAGTACCAGCAGGAATCTTATGTCCGATAATTACGTTTTCTTTCAAACCGCCCAAGTCATCAACTTTAGCATTGATTGCAGCTTCGTTAAGAACTTTTGTTGTTTCTTGGAATGAAGAAGCAGAAATCCAACTGTTTGTTTGAAGAGAAGCCCTTGTAATACCTTGTAATATTTGGCTCGCTGTTGCTGGATGTGCATCACGAACTTCAACCAATTTCAAATCCTTACGTTTCAACTGAGAATTTTCGTCTCTCAACTGACGTACAGTAACAATTTGACCAGCCTTCAATTCTTGAGAATCACCAGCGTCAGTAACGACTTTCTTCTCATAGATTTTATCATTTTCGTCCATGAATTCCCAACGATCAACAATTTCTCCTTCCAAGAATCTTGTATCACCTTGATCTTCAATTTGAACTTTACGCATCATTTGACGAACGATAACTTCGAAATGTTTGTCGTTAATCTTCACACCTTGTAAACGATATACAGCTTGTACTTCATTCACAATGTATTCTTGTACTGCTGTAGGGCCCTTAATGGCAAGAATATCAGATGGTGTAATAGAACCATCAGACAAACTTGTTCCTGCTTTTACGAAATCATTTTCTTGAACAAGAATTTGTTTTGAAAGAGGGATTAAGTATTTCTTTTCTTCGCCACTCTTAGCTGTAACAACGATTTCACGGTTACCACGTTTTATTTTACCGAATGTTACCTCACCATCAATTTCAGAAACAATAGCTGGATTTGATGGGTTACGAGCTTCAAACAATTCAGTTACACGAGGAAGACCACCAGTGATATCACCAGATTTACCTATTGCACGTGGAATCTTAACCAAGATTTGACCCGCATCAACTTTATCACCTTGATTTACTGTGATATGAGCGCCAACCGGCAAGTTGTATGTATGAAGGACATCACCCGATTTATTCAAAATTTGAATTGTAGGACTCTTAGTTCTATCCTTTGATTCAATGATAACCTTTTCTTCAAACCCAGTTTGCTCATCAGCTTCAGACTTGTAAGTAACATCTTTCACAACATTTTCAAATGCAATCTTACCAGCTGATTCAGAAATAATTGAAGCATTGTAAGGGTCCCAAGAGCAAATCAAAGTACCTTTTGTTACCTCAGTATGGTTTTTAACCATCAATTTAGAACCATACGTAACATTTTGCGTTGTCAAAACACTGCCTGTGTTCTTATCAACAATCTTCAATTCTGCTTGACGACCAATTACGATATCAACATCAACATCTTTACCAGTCTCATCTTTTTCTTTAACCGTAATAGTTCTCAATTCTTCAATTTCAACTACACCATCATATTTAGAAACAAGAGAAGATTCTGCTGCAATGTTAGAAGCTGTACCACCGACGTGGAATGTACGAAGAGTCAACTGAGTACCAGGTTCACCGATTGACTGTGCAGCAATTACACCAACAACCTCACCTATTTGAACCATTCTTGCAGTTGCCAAATTACGTCCGTAACATCTTGCACAAACACCCTTACGAGCCTCGCAAGTCAATACCGAACGAATTTCAACGTGTTCTATTGGAGATTCTTCAATTTCCTGAGCAATTGCTTCTGTAATTTCCTCACCTGCTTTCAAGATTAACTTTCCAGTTTGAGGATGATAAATATCGTGAACACACGTTCTACCAAGAATTCTATCGTATAATGATTCAACTATTTCATCGTTATTCTTAACTGCTGTTGCATCCAAACCTCGTAATGTGCCACAATCATCTTCTGTAATAATCACATCGTGAGAAACGTCAACCAAACGACGAGTCAAGTAACCTGCATCGGCAGTCTTCAAAGCTGTATCGGCCAAACCCTTACGAGCACCGTGAGTAGAAATGAAGTATTCCAAGACAGACAAACCTTCTTTAAAGTTTGACAAAATTGGATTTTCAATAATTTCATTTCCAGTAGCTCCAGATTTTTGAGGTTTTGCCATCAAACCACGCATACCACATAACTGACGAATTTGTTCTTTAGACCCACGGGCTCCAGAGTCAAGCATCATGTAAACTGAATTGAAACCTGCTTGGTCATTTTTCAAACGATTCATCACCTTGCCAGTCAAATCAGCATTTGTATGTGTCCAAATATCAATAATTTGGTTGTAACGTTCGTTGTTTGTAATGAAACCCATATTATAGTTATTCATTACTTCTTCAACTTCGTCATAACCTTTTTGAACTAAGTCTTTCTTTTCATCTGGAATGACAACGTCATCCAATTTGAATGACAAACAACCTTCAAATGCCTTACGATAACCCATATTCTTAATGTCATCTAGGAAGTCTGCTGTTTTTGGAGTTCCAGCAACTTTCAAAACATCAGTAATAATGTCACGCAAAGATTTTTTAGTCATAAGTTTATTGATATAACCACCTTCTTCTGGTACAATTTCGTTAAACATAATTCTACCAACAGTAGTTACAATCCACTTTGCTCTATCATTTTCGTCCTTATAAAGAGCAAGCATATCTTTTTCTTCAGTTACAGATCTCCATAGATTTCTTGGAACTCTTACGATTGCATGCAAATCAACTTTCTTTTCGTTGAAAGCGATAATAGCTTCTTCAGGAGAATAGAAATATGCACCCTCACCCTTAGCTCCAATCATTGGTTTTGTAATATAATACAAACCAAGGACCATATCTTGAGAAGGAACCTTAATAGGAGCACCATTCGCAGGGTTCAAAATGTTGTGAGACGAAAGCATCAATATTTGGGCTTCAAGTACAGCAGCATTACCAAGAGGCAAGTGAACAGCCATTTGGTCACCATCGAAGTCGGCGTTGAAAGCCGTACATGCAAGTGGGTGAAGTTGAATAGCTTTTCCCTCAATCATCTTTGGTTGGAATGCTTGAATACCAAGACGGTGCAACGTCGGAGCACGGTTCAATAGAACTGGGTGACCTTTCATTACATTTTCTAGAATATCCCAAATTACAGCATCTTTTCTATCAACAATTTTCTTTGCTGATTTCACAGTCTTCACAATACCTCTTTCTATCAATTTTCTAATGATAAATGGTTTGTAAAGTTCTGCTGCCATATCTTTTGGAATACCACATTCATGTAGTTTCAATGTAGGACCAACGACAATAACCGAACGAGCAGAGTAGTCAACACGTTTACCAAGCAAGTTTTGACGGAAACGACCTTGTTTACCTTTCAAACTATCACTCAAAGACTTCAACGAACGGTTTGCATCGCTCTTAGCAGCATTTGTTTTACGTGAATTATCATACAATGAATCAACAGCTTCTTGTAACATACGTTTTTCATTACGTAAAATTACTTCAGGAGCATTGATTTCAATAAGACGTTTCAAACGATTATTACGGATGATTACACGTCTATACAAGTCATTCAAATCTGAAGTTGCGAAACGACCACCATCAAGTGGAACCAATGGACGCAATTCAGGAGGAATAACAGGAATACATTTCAAAATCATCCATTCTGGTTTATTCTTTCCTTTTGATTCACGGAAAGATTCAATAACCTGCAAACGTTTTAAAGCCTCATTCTTTCTTTGTTGTGACGTTTCTTTACTAGCAGCATCACGCAAAGCATAAGACAATGCATCCAAATCCAATCGTTTTAGAAGTTCTTCCAAAGCTTCCGCACCCATCATTGCGATGAATTTATTAGGATCTGAATTCTCTAATTTTTCATTGTCCTTTGGTAATGTATCAATTATATCTAGATATTCTTCTTCTGTAAGTAAGTCTAAATCATTGATACCATCTTTTGCTTTCACACCAGCTTGAACAACGATATATCTTTCATAATAGATTACATTGTCCAATTTTTTTGTTGCAACACCCAATAAGTAACCTATTTTATTTGGTAAAGAACGGAAATACCAAATATGTGCCACAGGAACAACCAAATTGATGTGACCACTTCTTTCACGACGAACTTTCTTTTCTGTTACTTCAACACCACAACGGTCACAAATAGTACCTTTGTAACGAATACGTTTGTACTTACCGCAATGACATTCATAGTCTTTTACAGGACCGAAAATTCTTTCGCAGAACAAACCATCACGTTCTGGTTTATACGTTCTATAATTGATAGTTTCTGGTTTTAAAACTTCCCCGCTTGAACGATCCAAAATATCTTCAGGAGACGCCAAACTGATACTAATCTTTGAGAACGCTTTATCTTGTTTTTGTTCTTTTCTATAAGCCATTTGTATATGAACTTTTAAAAAGTTATTTTTTCGTTACTTATTCAAAATCAATGTTAAGGCTCAAACCTTTTAATTCATGCAACAAAACGTTGAATGATTCTGGCAAGTGAGGTGTTGGTAAAGGTTCTCCTTTAACAATTGCCTCGTATGCTTTTGCACGACCTTGAACATCATCTGATTTTATTGTAAGAATTTCTTGCAATATATTTGACGCACCGAATGCCTCAATAGCCCAAACTTCCATTTCTCCAAAACGCTGACCTCCAAATTGAGCTTTACCACCAAGAGGTTGTTGCGTAATTAAAGAATATGGACCGATAGAACGAGCATGCATTTTATCATCAATCAAGTGCCCCAATTTCAACATATAAATAACACCAACAGTTGCAGGTTGGTCAAAACGCTCACCTGTTTCACCATTGTACAAATATGTTTTACCGAAATCTGGAACACCTGCTCGACCAGCTTTACGAGCAACTTCATCAGCTTTACGCGTATATTCTGTAATGTCGTCCAATGAAGCACCATCAAAAATAGGTGTAGCGAAATTAAGATCCAATTCTTTTCCTGCCCATCCAAGAACTGTTTCGTAAATCTGTCCGATGTTCATACGAGAAGGCACACCAAGAGGATTCAAAACGATATCTACGATGCTACCGTCAGCCAAGAAAGGCATATCTTCGTCCCTAACAATACGAGAAACAATACCTTTATTACCGTGACGACCAGCCATCTTATCACCTACTTTCAGTTTACGTTTTTGTGCAATATAAACTTTAGCAAGTTGAACAATACCCGATGGTAATTCATCGCCTACCGACAATGCATACTCTTTACGTTTGTATTCTCCTTCAAGTTCTTTTTGTTTTCTACAGAAATTGTGCAACAATTTAGAAATTACCTCATTTTTTTCAGCATCAGTTGTCCATTTTTCAGTAACAACATCTGTGTAATCTGCAATTTCATTAAGCGCTTTTTGAGTGAATTTAGCACCTTTTGAGATAAGTATTTCTCCAGCATAATTCTTTACAGACTGAGAAGTTTTTCCTTCAACAAGTTTGAACAATTTTTGTATCAAGACCTCTCTTACAGCCTTCATATTTGCATCATATTCAGCCTTGAACTTCTCAAGTTGAATTTTTTCATTTGCTTTCGCTTTCTTATCTTTTATTGTTCTTTCAAACAACTTCTTGTCAATAACAGTACCATATAATGATGGACGAGCCTTCAACGAAGCATCCTTCACATCGCCTGCCTTGTCACCGAAAATTGCACGAAGTAACTTTTCTTCTGGAGTAGGATCAGATTCACCTTTTGGAGTAATTTTACCAATAAGGATATCACCAGGTTTAATAGATGCACCAACGCGGATAAGACCCTTTTCATCCAAATTTTTGATAGCATCTTCTCCAACATTAGGAATATCCGAAGTAAATTCTTCTAAACCTCGCTTCGTTTCACGAACTTCCAATATGTGTTCATCAATATGGATTGATGTCATAATATCTTCACGAACAACGCGTTCTGAAATTACAATAGCATCCTCAAAGTTGTAACCTTTCCAAGGCATGAATGCAACTTTCAAGTTACGACCAATTGCCAATTCTCCGTTTTGAGTAGAGTACCCCTCTGTCAAACATTGACCTTTCTCTACACGTTCACCACGGGTAACGATTGGACGAAGGTTGATACAAGTATTTTGGTTTGTTTTACGGAATTTAATAATTGGATAAACAACCAAACTATCATCAAAACTAACGAATTCTTCCTCTGCGGTTCTGTCATAACGCACGTGAATTTCACGAGCATCAACATATTCAACAACACCGCTTCCTTCAGCGGTAACTTGAACACGAGAATCGCGAATTACTTGACGTTCAATACCCGTACCAACTATAGGAGCTTCAGCTCTCAATAAAGGAACAGACTGACGCATCATGTTTGATCCCATCAAAGCACGGTTAGCATCATCATGTTCCAAGAATGGAATCAATGAAGCTGCAATAGATGCGATTTGGTTAGGAGCAACTTCCATATAAGAAATATCTTCAGGAGATGCGATAGGGAAATCTGCTTCCAAACGAGCTTTAACTTTACTTGAAACAAAAGAACCATCAGCATTCAATTCTGAATCAGCTTGGGCGATTGTTTTTCCGTCTTCTTCTTCTGCACTCAAGTAAACAATACCTTCTGGAGAAAGATCAACCTTACCATCTGTAACTTTACGATATGGAGTTTCAATAAAGCCAAGATTATTAACCTTTGCGAAAACGCATAAAGATGAAATCAAACCGATATTTGGACCTTCTGGAGTTTCAATAGGACAAAGACGACCATAGTGAGTATAGTGAACGTCTCGAACCTCGAAACCAGCTCTTTCACGAGACAAACCGCCAGGACCAAGAGCAGACAAACGACGTTTGTGAGTCATTTCGCCAAGTGGATTAGTTTGATCCATAAATTGAGAAAGTTGGTTTGTTCCGAAGAACGAATTAATAACAGAAGACAATGTCTTTGAATTAATCAATTCTATAGGAGTAAACACTTCATTATCACGTACATTCATTCTCTCACGAATTGTACGAGCCATACGAGCTAAACCAACGCCAAACTGATTGTGAAGTTGTTCACCTACAGTTCTCACGCGACGATTGCTCAAGTGGTCAATATCATCAACATCAGCCTTAGAGTTAATAAGTTGAATTAGATATTTGATGATTTCGATAATATCCTTTTTAGTCAATACACGTGTAGTTTCCTTCTCTTCGCTAGCTGGCAAATTGCTATACAATTTTGTATTAATTCTATAACGACCAACTTCACCCAAGTCGTATCTCTTATCAGAGAAGAATAACTTTTCTATCACATCACGAGCAGTCATTTCATCAGGTGGTTCTGCATTACGCAACTGGCGATAGATATAGAAGATAGCTTCTTTTTCAGAGTTACAAGGATCTTTTTGTAACGTGTTATATATAATGTCAAAATCAGAAGAATTTTGGTCTTCCTTATGAAGAAGGATAGTCTTTTGACCAGACTCTAAAATCAAGTCAATATGTTCCTTTTCTATAACGACCTCACGTTCTACGATTATTTCATTTCTTTCTATAGAAACAACTTCGCCTGTATCTTCATCAACGAAATCCTCCGTCCATGATTTTAAGACACGAGCGGCTAAAGTTCTACCTTCAGACTTTTTAAGTACTGCTTTAGAAACTTTTACTTCTTCGGCCAAATCGAAAATTTCAAGAATATTTTTATCACTTTCGAAACCGATAGCACGAAGTAATGTTGTTACAGGTAACTTCTTTTTACGATCAATGTAAGCATACATAACGCCATTGATATCTGTAGCAAACTCAATCCAAGAGCCTTTGAATGGAATAATACGAGCAGAATACAACTTAGTACCATTTGTATGGATGCTTTGACCGAAGAAAACACCTGGAGAACGATGTAATTGAGAAACAACTACGCGTTCAGCTCCATTTATGACAAACGTACCTCTTGGTGTCATAAACGGAATAGTTCCAAGATATACATCTTGAACTACAGTTTGAAAATCTTCATGTTCAGGATCTGTACAATATAATTTTAACTTCGCTTTCAAAGGAATACTAAAAGTTAAACCTCTATCCAAGCATTCTTCTATTGAATATCTTGGCGGATCTAACTGATAATCAAGAAATTCCAACACGAAATTGTTGCGAGTATCAGCGATAGGAAAGTTTTCATTAAATACTTCGCTTAAACCCTCATTTTTGCGTTCTTCTTGTGTAGAATCAACTTTAAAGAACTCATTGAAAGACTTCAACTGAATTTCCAAGAAATCAGGATAGTCTAATTTATTTTTAATTTTTGAGAAACTAACTCTTTCTTTTGTTTTCATTTTGCAAAGTTGAATATATTGAACTTGAACTACTTGTACGTCAAAAGGTTTTAGCCACTTATAGCGGCTAAAACCTTGATTTTATAAGATTATGCTATCTTACTTAAGTTCAACTTCTGCTCCAGCTTCTTCCAATTGAGCTTTAATTTTTTCAGCTTCGTCTTTAGAAACTTTTTCTTTTACAGCTTTAGGAGCTTGGTCGCAAATATCTTTTGCTTCTTTAAGACCTAAACCAGTAACTTCTTTTACAACTTTTACAACTTGAAGTTTAGCTGCACCTGCGTTTTTCAAAATTACATCGAATTCTGATTTTTCTTCAGCTGCTGCTGCACCACCTGCTGCTGGAGCTGCTGCTACTGCTACTGCTGCTGCTGCTGGTTCGATACCATATTCTTCTTTAAGAATGTCAGCTAGTTCTTTTACGTCTTTTACGCTAAGATTTACTAATTCTTCTGCTAATGCTTTTAAATCTGCCATAACTTTGTTAATTAAAATGTTACTATTACGTTATTATTATTTATTCTTTTTCTGATAATGTTTTTACAATGCCAGCAAGTGTATTCTTTCCTGATTCCAAAGAACCAAGTACTTGTTGCATTGGAGATTGAAGAAGTGCAACGATATCTCCAATAAGTTCAGCCTTAGATTTGATTGTTGCTAATGCATCAAGTTGGTCATCGCCAATATAGATGCATTGTTCAGCATAGGCACCTTTAAGAACTGGTTTTGTTTGACCAGACTTACGGAATTCTTTAATCATTTTTGCAGGCACATTTGCTGTTTTACAGAACAAAACAGACGTAGTACCTTTCAAAACGCCATAAAGATCTTCAAAATCGCCTTCAACTTGTTCTAAAGCTTTCTTTAAAAGAGTATTCTTTACAACAACTATTTCAATACCATTTTCAAAACATTTTCTACGCAAAGCTGATGTATTCTCAGCATTTAATGCTTCAATATCAGCGATGTAAAAGTGACCGTTTTCGTTAATCTTACTAACGATACTCTCAACTATATCTCTTTTTTGTGCTATATCCATAACAATCCTCGCTTTACAATTACATTAATGATTTTGTATCTACTTGAATTCCAGGACTCATAGTAGAAGAAATATAGATACTTTTTACATACGTTCCCTTTGCAGAGACAGGTTTCAACTTGTTAATCATATTAACGAATTCCTTTGCATTGCCAACAATTGCTTCTGGTGCGAAAGACGCCTTTCCTATAGAAGCATGAACAATACCGAATTTGTCAACTTTAAAGTCTATCTTACCTGCTTTTACTTCAGCAACAGCTTTTGCGATATCCATAGTCACGGTTCCACTTTTTGGGTTTGGCATCAAACCACGTGGACCAAGAACACGACCAAGAGCTCCGATTTTAGCCATAATTGTAGGCATTGTGATAATAACATCTACGTCAGTCCAACCAGCTTTGATTTTTTCAATGTATTCGTCAAGACCATAATAGTCTGCGCCAGCTTCTTGAGCTTCTTTTTCTTTATCAGGAGTACAAAGCACCAAAACACGTACTTGTTTACCAGTTCCGTAAGGAAGAGTAACAACACCACGTACCATTTGGTTTGCTTTCTTAGGATCTACACCCAAACGAACATCCATATCAATAGAAGCATCAAATTTAGTAGTAGTAATATCCTTTACTAATTGAGCTGCCTCCTCAATGGCGTATGCTTTGCCTTTCTCTATTTTTTCAAGAGCTAATTTTTTATTTTTTGTAAGCTTCATCGTTTCAATGTTTTAGAGTGTTGGCTTTTCACCTTCAACTGTTATACCCATACTACGTGCTGTACCAGCAACCATTTCCATACCTGCAGCAACTGTAAAACAATTCAAGTCTGGAAGTTTTGATTCAGCGATAGCCTTTACCTGATCCCAAGTTACACTCGCAACTTTCTTTCTATTTGGTTCTGCAGAGCCACTTTTTTGTTTTGTTGCTTCCAACAACTGTACTGCTACAGGAGGAGTTTTTACAACAAATGTAAATGACTTGTCTGAATAAACCGTGATAATTACTGGTAACACCTTACCAGCTTGGTCTTGTGTTTTTGCATTGAATTGCTTGCAAAAATCCATAATATTCACACCCTTAGAACCAAGAGCTGGACCTACTGGAGGTGATGGATTTGCAGCGCCACCCTTAATCTGCAATTTGATTAGACCTGCTACTTCTTTTGCCATAACGCTTATTATTTATTATTAAGATTCTTTTTCAACTTGCATAAATCCTAATTCGAGAATAGTTGCACGACCGAACACTTTTACTTCCACAGATAATTTTTTCTTTTCTGCATTGATTTTTTGAACATTTCCAGAAAAACCATTAAATGGTCCGTCGGTAACTTTCACAACTTCGCCAACAACGAAAGGAATAACTGAATCTTCTTCACTTTCGGCAAGTTCGTCGACTTTGCCTAAAATACGATTAACCTCACTTAACCGCAAAGGCATAGGGTAAGCACCATGACGTTCTGCCGTTAAAAATCCAATAACTCCGTCTAGGTTGTTTATAGTTCCCGCTATGTTTATTTCCGAATCACCCACGTTAGCCTTTAGAATTGCTTCTATCAAGACATAACCAGGCAGATAGATTTTTTCTTTTTGAACTTTTTTCCCGTTTTTAATTTGGAAAACTTTTTCCGTAGGAATCAGGACTTGAGACACCAAATTCTCAAGTCCACTATGAGACACCTCATATTGAATTCTTTCTTGGACTCTTTTTTCTTTCCCGCTCATGGCCTTCACCACGTACCAATTTTTTTCAAAAATGTAAGCGGGTTCCTTTTTCTCGTTTTCTTTTTTAACTGTCTTTGCCATGTTCAAAAAAATTATCGCAAGAGGGCATAAATACCATCTTTCATGATTAACGAGAAGGAGAAATCCATTACTAAAACTATAAGTGCAATAATAAAGGTTGCAACCAAAACAACGATAGCGCTTGACTGAAGTTCAGACCAAGTTGGCCACGTAGTTTTGTGAACCAATTCGTTGTACGATTCCTTTACGTATGTTTTTAGTCCCATTGTATTTCTTTATTTGCAGGGGCAGAAGGACTCGAACCCTCGACCAATGGTTTTGGAGACCACTACTCTACCAACTGAGCTATACCCCTTTATTAAAGGGATTGGTTACCCAACCCCTTTCTTGAACAAATTGTACTATTCAATAATTTCAGTTACTTGACCAGCACCTACTGTACGACCACCTTCACGGATTGCGAAACGAAGACCTTCGTTAAGAGCTACGTGAGAAAGCAAATCAACAGTAATTGTTACGTTATCACCTGGCATTACCATTTCTACACCTTCTGGCAATGTGATTTCTCCTGTAACGTCAGTAGTACGGATGTAGAATTGAGGACGATATTTGTTATGGAATGGTGTGTGACGACCACCTTCGTCTTTACTCAATACATAAACTTCAGCTTTGAATTTCTTGTGAGGTTTGATTGAATCTGGTTTACAGATAACCATACCACGTTTGATTTGATCTTTTTCGATACCACGAAGCAACAAACCAACATTATCACCTGATTGTCCTTCATCAAGAAGTTTACGGAACATTTCAACACCAGTACAAGTTGTTTTCAAGTTAGCGTCGAAACCAATAATTTGCATTTCATCACCAGTATGGATAACACCTCTTTCTATACGACCTGTAGCAACTGTACCACGACCTGTAATAGAGAAGATGTCTTCGATTGGCATCAAGAATGGTTTTTCGTTTTCACGTGGAGGAAGTGGAATCCATGTATCAACAGCATCCATCAATTCCATAACTTTATCTTCCCATTGAGCTTCACCATTCAAAGCACCAAGAGCAGAACCACGAATGATAGGAGTATTATCGCCATCGAAATCATATTTGCTCAACAATTCACGAACTTCCATTTCAACAAG